>NZ_JBGLYN010000060.1:0-40030 GCF_047304045.1 Variovorax sp. Varisp85 | reverse complement strand
AACCACACCTCGTCCGGTCGCGTGGGCTCGGATATGTTTATAACACACAGCGTACGGCCCCAGCCAACAAACGGCCCGGGAGGATTCCCCTCCCCTCTGGCTGCGCCGAGGAGCGGAGCGTTTCGCGGATAAGGGCCGCAGCTGTTTGAGCGAAGCGAGTTCTGCGGACCCCGCGAAACGCGAGCACCGCAGGTTGCCCGAAGCGAAGCGAAGGGTCGCAGACAGTGGGGTCGCCTTTCTTTGCTTACTTTCTTTGACGAAGCAAAGAAAGTAAGTCGCCTGCCGGGGCGAGACCCGGCCCCGGGAAACATAACGAAGAGAGGCACTCATCTCACCCCTCCTCCGCAAAGCCGAGAAACAACGCTTCAAACTGCTCATCCCGAGGCAACCCGGTACTCAACATCCGAACCCCATGCTCAGCAGCAGGATCCCCCAACCAAAGCGAGGCCCCAGCAACAGGCAACATCAACGACTCCACTGCGTTCTCGCGAACCGACGCAGCAGCATCGGCAACAGCAAACAGCCTCTGCAGCACAGCATCGAACCGCAGCGCATCCAGATCCCCATCCAGCCCCTCGAGCGCAGCCTGAGTCGCATGCGCCCACCACTGCAGCGCCGCAGCCAGCGCCGCCCCTTGAAGCTGTTCAGGCACCGCCTCATCAAGCTCCATCGCCAAAGCAAACGGAAAGTAGCGCCCCACCCCATCCACCGAAGGCATCAGCACCCCGATCCACGCCCGCTCCCCCGCCACCTGCCGCCCCAGCGCAAAGCACCAGATAGGCGCCTCCAGATACCGCTCGGTCCAGTCCGCATGCCGATCCCGCAGCCGCGCCATGCCGCGCTGCAGCCACTGGTCCCACACCGCACGGAACGACTCAGGCAGCCGGCGATGCGCGAAGTCGCCCATGCCCGGCAGCTTGCCGAACCACCCCGGCAACGCGGTCGATGCAAAGAGCGGCGATGAAGACTCAACGCTCACAACCCCTCCGGACAAGAAAACTCACGCAGCTCGCGCAGTCGGATCGGATGCTGCACGCTGTTCGTCGTCACTTCGAAGCGCGTCTTGCGCGCGCCGATCTGGAAGGTGATGAAGAACTTCTCGGGCGCATCGCCCGCTTCGAGCTGCCCGTCGTCCAATGCGCGGAACAGCGCCCACGGCCCGTCCACCGCCGCGCCCGAGCTGCCGGTGGTCGACGGCGGGCTCACCTGGATGCGCACCTGGTTGCTGCCCTTCGGTCCCGGCCATTGCACGGCCATGGGCACGACGGGACCATGCGCGTATTTCACGAGCTGGCCATCGACGTCGAGGATGAACTGGGTGATGCCCGCGTCCATCTCCACCGGCTTGAAGTCCAGCCGCATCGACGGGCCCCGGCCGCCGCCGCGGAAGAAGATTTCCTTGATGCGCGCGGCGCGCTCGAACTGGGCGATCGCCTGGGTGGTGATGGCGCCGCGCTCGGCCACGGGCTTGTAGCGCCACGGGCGCGTGCTGGTGTCGACGATGGCGGCCAGGCGCTTCTGGAAGAAGTCGTCCATCAACCCGCCGGGGCCGAACATCTGGCCGAAGTCCTCGGGCAGCACGTCGCGCTTGCTGCTCTGCACGAAGGGGTAGCGGCCGGCGATGGCGCGCGCGCAGAACTCGGCCACCGGGCGCAGGTCCTGGCTCAGGTTGCCGCGCTCGGCCACCTGGGCCTGTGCGGCGCCGGCCTGGCTCAGGTTCTCGACCATCGAGCGCACCGGCTCGGGCAGCCGGCCCGCATCGGACTTGAGCTTGCCGGCCACGTCGCCGGGCGGCGGCGACGTGCGGCCCTTCACCGCCGTGTCGACCGCATTGAGGTACACGTACACCTCGTTGAAGAGCTTGAGCGCGTCGTCGATGGGCGCGGGCTGGTTGGGGCCGCCCGCGGTGACGAGGCGGCGCAGCGACTCGAAGCGGTCGTCCACGATGCTCTCGATGCGCTTGCCCGGCGCCACCTGGCGGCCAGGGTCGCTGCCGAACAGGTCCTCCAGGCCCTTGCGGGTGTTGCGCACCGTCTCGGTGGCCTTGCTGACCACGTCCTTGCTGGCGTCGGCCGCGGGGATCAGCGTGGTCTGCTTGACCACGGCGCGCAGGAAGTTCGCGAGCGGCGAATCGACGCCCGAGAGGATGCGCGCGGTCTCGATGTTCTTCTCCAGGCCGTTCACGCGAATCAGGCGCACGTCGGCGAGCAGCGCTTCCCACTGCTTGACGTATTCCTCCAGGTAGAGGCGGCGCACGCGGTCGGTCAGCGCGCCGAGGTTGGCCACGTCGCGCAGCCGGTCGGCGGCGTTGCGGTCCTGGCCCAGCACCCACGGGTCTTCGTTGGCGAGCAGGCCGGTGAGCACGGTCACTTCATTCTGGAAGCGCTTGTGATAGCCGTCGTAGGTGAACATGCCCGGCACGCCATCGGACAGCGGCTTGCCGCTGATGCGCTCGAACACCAGCGGGCCCGAGGGGCCGGTGGCGTTGGCCACGCTGAAGGCCGGAATGTCCTTGCTGGCGCGCTGGCGCTTGAGGCGGCTGAACACGCGCTGCTCCAGCGGGTAGCTCGCGAGCACGGCGCGCACGCTGCGCACCAGGTTCTCGTCCATCTTGAGCGGCGAGCGCGGCGGGCCCTGGGCGATGAGCACGTCGAGCTGGTCTTCGAGCTGCTTGCGCTGGTCTTCGGGAATGCCGCGGTCGAGGTTGCGCGACCAGTCGAGCGTGATCCAGGCCTTCAGCGCCTCGGCGTCGAAGTGCTCGGGCTGGTAGAGCATCAAATAACTCTTGAGCGCCTCGTACGTGAACTCGAGGTTGTCCTTCTGCGCGGTGCGCAGCTGGTCCTCGATGCGCTTGGCGATCTGCGGCAGGAAGGCGTCGTTGAGCGCGCGCTGGTGCGTGAGCATGGCGGCGGCGTCGAGCTTGTCGCCCTGGTAGAGGCCCAGCGTCATCGACAGCGGCTCGTCGCCCTGGCGGTTGTCGGGCGTCTTCCAGATGTCGCGCAGACCCTGCAGCACGGGGGCGACCTCGACCAGGTTCTGCACGCGCGCGGGCAGCGCCGCAAGGTTCTGCCGAGCCGGCTCGACACGGGCCTCGACCGACTTCAGGTAGTTCATGTTCTGCAGCGTGCTGTAGCCCCAGGCGGCGAGCAGGCCGACGGTGACAAGCGTCATCGCGGTCACGCCGATCACGCGCATCGTGTGGCGGCGGCGCTCCAGCTTCACGTCGGCGCCCGCGAGGCGCTGCTCGGGGAACACCACCTCGCGCAGCAGCGAGGTGAGGAAGTAGCTGCGACCGCTGGACTTCTGCGTCGCAAGCATCGCGCGCTCGATGCCGAAGCTGCGCGCAAGGCTGCCCATCACGCGGTCGATCGGGCTGCCCTCCTGCGTGCCGCTGGTGAAGTACACGCCGCGCACCCACGGCGGCTGCGCGAAGCGCGAGCCGGCGAACACCTGTTCGAGCAAGTCGGACAGCAGCGAGCCGATGGAGCCGAACTGCGCCGGAAAACCGAAGATCGCCGCGCGGCGCGTGCCGTCGGTCTCGCGCTGCATGCGCGCGATGAGGCCGTCGTTCACGCGGTTGTGCAGCAGCGCGAACTCGCGGTGGAAGGCCGTGGAAAGCCCCTTCTCCTCGACCTGCAGGTTCTCGTCGACCGGCAGCGTGAAGCCGAAGACCTGCGCACGCTGCTCCTTGCCCAGGTCGTCGAAGTAGTCGGTGAAGCCGTAGAGCAGGTCGCTCTTGGTGACGAGCACGTACACCGGCAGGCGCGTGGTGAGCTTGCCGTCGAGTTCGAGCAGGCGTGCACGGATCGAGGCCGCGAGCTGCGTGCGCGCCTCCGGCCCCTGGCTCAGCAGGTCGGCCACGCTGACGGTAAGGAACACGCCATTGAGCGGCCGGCGCGGGCGCGCCTTCTTGAGCAGGCCCAGGAAGCCTTCCCACGCGCTCTTGTCTTCCGACTGGTGGCTGTCCTGCGTGGTGTAGCGCCCGGCCGTGTCGATGAGCACGGCTTCGTCGGTGAACCACCAGTCGCAGTTGCGCGTGCCGCCCACGCCGCGAATGGCGCCGGGGCCGAACTTCTCGGCGAGCGGAAAGCTCAGGCCCGAGTTCACCAGTGCAGTGGTCTTGCCCGCGCCGGGTGCGCCGATGAACACGTACCACGGCAGGTCGTACAGGTAGCTGCCGCCCGAGATCGACATCCAGTCGCGCCAGCCCGGCTTCTTGCCGGCGGCGTGCAGGCGCATCTGCTTCAGGGTAGCGACGGCTTCGCTGAAGCGCGTGTCGAGGATCTTCTGCTCGCCGTTGACCGGCGCATCGGCCTTGGCGGCCGGGGCCTTCATGAGGCCGTCTGTCAGGTGCTGGCTCGCGCGGCGTGCGCGCCAGCGGCGGTACAGCGCGCGCAGCACCACGGCCAGCACGATCACGCCGATGACGATGGCGCGCACCATTTCGCTTTCGAGCGGCGCGAGCGAGCCGATCTTCACCAGCGGCCCGATCCACCAGATCAGCAGCGCGACGATGAGCAGCGCGAGCAGCGTCAGCAGCAGCGGGCTGAACAGGAAGCCGAAGATTTTCTTGATCATTTCGCGGCTCCCGTGTTCGCGGCGACGCGCTCGGGTTCCGTGAGCAGCACGATGTCGACGCGGCGGTTCTTCGCGCGGTTGGCCGGCGTGTCGTTGGCGGCCACGGGCTCGGCGTCGGCCTTGCCATCGGAGCGCATGCGCGCCGGATCGACCAGCGTCGACAACGCGCCCTTCACCGCATCGGCCCGCGCGGCCGAGAGGTGCCAGTTCGACGGATAGCGCAGCGAGCGGATCGGCTGGTTGTCGGAATGGCCGGTGATCAGCACCTCGCCCTTCACCTCGGCCAGCGCCTGTCCGATGCGGCGCAGCACCGGCAGCGACTGCGCCATCGGCTCGGCGCTGCCGGAGCCGAAGAAGGAGTCGCCGCGCAGCCGCACCACGCTGCGGTCGGCTTCGTCGGTCACCGTGACCAGGCCCTGCTTCACCTCGGGTTCGAGAAAGCGCGCGAGGCGCGGCGCCTTCGCCGGCAGCGCGGGCGGCGCGATCTGGATATTGGGCGCGCGCAGGCTGGACACCGCGGCGTAGGTGGTGTCGGAGCGGTAGTTGAGCGTGAGCCGCAGGCCGAACCATGCGAGCGCGAGCAGCAGCGCGAAGCCCGCCGCGAACACCCACAGCGGCAGCGACTCGCGCAACCGCACCGTGCCCGCGCCCTGCCCGCGCCAGTGCGGCGAGAGTTCGGGCTCGACGGCCGGGCGGTCTTTCGCGATCAGGTCCGCGAGGCGTTGGCGCACCGAGTCGAGCTGTGCACGGCCGTTGTCGACCACGCGGTAGCGGCCCTCGAAGCCGAGCGCGAGCACGCTGTAGATCAGCTCAAGCAGCTGGCGGTGCGTGGGCACGTCCTGCGCGAGCTTGGCGAGCAGCTGGAACACCTTCTCGCCGCCCCAGGTCTCGTTGTGGAACTGCACCAGCAGGCTCTGCTTGTTCCAGCCGGCCTGCACGCCCCAGGGCGTGTTGGCGACGGCTTCGTCGAGCGCGGTGCACAGCACGTAGCGCGCGGCGAGCACCGATTCGTTGCTGACCCCGGCGCGGCGGGCGCCGGCATCGAACTGGTTGACGGCGTCGGCGGTGGAGGCGCGCAGCGCCGGCACGTTGGGCGGCTGCGCGAGGTTGCGCAGTTTGCCGATCAGCACCAGCAGCCTGCCGGCGGCCGACACCAGCGGGTTGAGCAGGCCGAGTTCGCCCACGTCGGCGACCGGCGTCGGGTCGACACCGCCGAAGAAAGGCGCAGGCGATGCGGCCGGCAGCGTTCCTGCCGGCGTGCGCGGCTTGGGCTTGATGACCGTACGCTCCGACTCGAAGGCGGCGAAGGGATCGGGAGGTGTGCTCATGATGGTGTTCCGTTTCCGTCGGCCGCTTGGCTAGGAACGTATCGCCCAGAACGCGAGGTCCAAGCCGGGGAAGTCGCCGGCGATGTGCATGGCGATGCCGCCCGACTGCTCGAGCTGGCGCCACAGGTCGCTGTTGCGCGTCTCGAGCTCGAAGTAGTTCGCGCCCGTGTGAAAGGGAATCTGGCGCGGCGCCACCGGCATCGGCGTCAGCGTGACGCCCGGCAGCGCGAGGTTGACGAGATCGCGTATGCGCTCGACCGGGCCGATCTTGACCTGCGTCGGAAAACGCGCGCGCAGCGCCTCGCTCGGCATGCTCGCGTTCACCGCGAGCACGAAGGTCGCCTTGCGCTGCAGTTCCACGTCCGTCACCATCGCCACGCGCACGCCGTGCTTGCGGTCGTGCAGGTCGATGCGGATGGCCGACTGTTCGAGCACCATCGAGAGGCTGCGCCGCAGGTCGTCCATGACCGGGCGGAAGCTCATCGCGAGGTCGTCGTGGACGTAGGGGCCGAAGTGGGCCACGCGGCGCGAGTCGCGAAAGCTCGCGAGGTCGCCGGCCAGCCCCAGCGCATGCTCGAAGAAATGCTGCGGGTGCAGCACCGCGCTCTTCGCCAGGTGCGCGAAGACGGCTTCATTGCGGTTCACGGCCTGCAGCAGCATGAAGTCCGCGATCTCGGCCACGCCGCCGGTGCCGCCCTGGGTCATGCGGCCCGCCAGCGCCTCGCCGCGCTGGCGCAGCAGGCCCAGCAGTTCGTCGAGCCAGGCGCGGATGACGGCATGGCCGGCCACGTCGAGCAGCGGCGGCAGCATGGCGCGGTCGAGCTGCACCTGGTTGTCGGCACGGCGCTCGACCACGCGAGCCACGCCGATGGTGGTCCAGGCGTCGGTGGCTTCGCCGGCGCGCATCAGGCGCGTGTGGAGCCGGCCCAGCTGCAGCATGGCGGTGCGTTCGCCGGCGGTGTTGGAGTCGGGCACTTCGGACTCGAGCACGCGGTGGCGCACCAGCTCTTCATATTCCTCGGCGTCGGCCTCGCGCGCACCGGCACGGCGCAGCGGCAGCGCGAGCACCACGGCCTCGTCGCGCATGGAAGAAGGAATGTCGATGGGCTCCGGCAGCGGATCGACCGCCGGCATGTCGAACACCGTGCCGTCGCCGAACACGCCGACCGCCCGCACCAATGCCAGCTTGCCCAGCGTGAGCGCGGCGGAGTCGATCTCCAGCTCGGCAAAACCCCAGGCGTAGGGGGTGGTCGAACGCAGCAGCACATGCCGCGCATGATCGGCATGACGCTCGCTCTGCTGCAGGTGCTGAGGCTGCAACAGCATCCCCTCGCTCCAGACCACTTTTGTTCGCCAACTCATCCGCACTCCGTCAACGGCAAGGGCTGCCTGAAAGAAACACGAAGTTTCCGGTGCGCGCCGCGGCGGGCAAATCCGCCTAACGGCCTAGATGCGGGGTTTTGGAGCTACGGCGAAGGGAGTAGATGCGCCGGCAAAGGAACGGGCACCTCCGGGCGGGTGCTACAGGCCGTAGATCGCAACGATCGCCCAGAAGGTCAGCCAAAGGGCTCCCGCGCCCAGCGCAAGCATCGCGGCGACGAACGCCACGAAGTACCCGATGCGGCGCGAAAGCCCGGGTGCTGCCGGAACGCACCTCGCGTAGATCAACGCGGCCCACAGCACGAGCGCAAGCGCTCCCGCCGCCACCACACTCCCCGACATTGCCAGGATTCGATGCTGCTCCAGGAAGCGCAGGCCGACGCTGAGCAAGGGCATCGCCAAGGTCCAGGCCAGCATGTTCAGCGGCAGCCGCCACCGCGTTTTCATCGGATCGCCTCGCCCTTGTAGTAGTGCGCCGGCATGGGGCTCTCCCAATCTGGCGTCTGATATCCAGGTACGGACACCAAAGGCACGTAGCCCGTCACGCTCTTGAGCAAGCCTGCAACATAGGAACTGCTGTTGTGCGGGGATTCAAAGGAATCTTGGTGCGCACCTCGCCAGGAAGCGAGTTCGTGTATCGGTTCGATCGGATCAAACCGAAATTTCGCCTACCTGCTTCAAAGAAGGATGGCTGACCATCGATCACAGTGATGCCGCTGTAGGCGTCGTCGATGACGAAAAATGCAGGTCGGGCGTGGGCCAGCTGACATAGCCGACAGGATCTGCAGCGATGCGCCCGTACAGAGTGATGTTGGGCTCCGAATGCTGCGCACGCGCGGCCGAATTCATGTTCGTTGACATTGTTCTCTCCCTTGATTGGCCAGTTGCCCTGGCAGGCCAGATCCATGATATCGGCTTGGACAGGTGCTGCCGGTTGGCCAAGGTCCCCACTTGGGGCCAGGGTCCGGGCCCTGGAGCACGCCAGCAGGGATCAGCCTTGAAAGGCCATCCGTAGATGCTCAGCGCGCGGCGGCCGCACGCAATGCCTCGACCTGTTCCCTGTAGTTCTTCTCGAGGCGCTGCAGGCGCTTCTCGCGCGCCGCGTCGTTGACCCAGGCGGCGGCCATGGCGTTCTGCTTGCCGAGCTGGTATTCGAGCGCGGCCTCGGGCAGCAGCGCGCTGTCATCGGCCGCGACATAGCCGTAGGCCGCGCGCAGGGTCTTCAGCACTTCTCGCTCGGCGTCGCCGCGCGCGCCCTTGGCCTTGCCATAGCCGGTCAGAAAGCTCTGCAGCCGCGCCTGGAACTCCGGCGGGTAGTCGCGCCGCACCACCATCGGCGCGCCGGGCGGCTGCTCCGATTGCCAAACCACCTGCAGCCGCTCGGCTTCCACCGGGAACTGCTGGCGAAAGCGCTCGAAGTCGGTGGTGTTGTTGGTGGCCACGTCGGCATCGCCGTTCGCCACGGCCAGCGCGGTGGCCTGATGGGTGCCGACGAACTCGTTGCGAAAGCGCGTCTCCATCTCGATGTTGTGCGGCAGGAAGAGCTGGCTCTGCGGCACGATGAAGCCGGTGACCGAACGGCTGTCGCCGCGCGCGAGCCGCCATTTCTCGGGCTGCGCGAGCACGCCTTCGAGCGTGTTGAGCGGCCCGTCCTTGCGCACCAGCAGCACGGCGCGGTGCTCGGGCACGCTGGGGTGCCGCGCGATCTGCGCCACCACCTTCATGCGCCGCTGCATCACGGCGTCGAGCGCCATCTTGGCCGAGAGGAAGGCCATGTCGATCTCGTCGCGGCCGATGGCACGGTCCAGCTCCTCGTACGTCGGCACCGAATAGGCGCTCACCGGAATGCCGAGGCTGCGGCTCATGTCGGCCATGAGCGGCGTCCACAGCGCGCGCGATTCGACAGCGCCGCCCAGCGGCAGCACGCCGAAGCGGATCATCCTGACGGCCGGCGGCACGGGGGCGGCCTTGTCGGTCTTCTCGGCCGATGCGGCGGCGCCCGCACCCTGCGCCATGGCCATCAAGGGCCCGGCAAGCACGGCGGCCAGAAAAGCCAGCAGCCACCATGGCGGGGCCAACGCGCGCAAGGGCTTCATCACGGTGTCGTGTCCCTGAGCACGGTGACCTGGTCCGCATAGCCGCTCTCGATGCGCTGCAGGCGGGCCTGGCGCGCGGCGTCGTTCACCCATTGCGCGGTCATGGCGTTCTGCCTAGCGAGCTGGTAGGCCAGCTTGGCCGCGGGCTGCAGCGAGCTGTTGTCGGCGGCCACGAAGCCGACCAGGTCGTGCAGCGACTTGAGCACCGCGCGCTCGGCGTCGCCGCGCGGCCCCTTGGCGCGGCCGTAGCCGACCAGGAAGGCCTGCACGCGCTTGCGCAGTTCGGGCGGGTATTCGCGGCGCACCACGATCTGGGCATGCGGGATCAGCTCCGACTCCCAAAGCACCTGCAGGCGCTCCGTCTCGGCCGGAAAGCGCAGCTTGAAGCGCTCGAAGTCGGCCGAGTTGTTGGTGGCCACGTCGGCCTCGCTGTTGGCCACGGCCAGCGCATTGGTCTGGTGGGTGCCCACGGTCTCGCTGAGAAAGCGCGTCTCCATCGCGATGTGGTTCGGCAGGAAGAGCTGCAGCTGCGGCACGATGAAGCCCGACACCGACTGCTTCTCTCCACGCGCCAGCCGCCAGCGCTCCGGCTGCTCCAGCATGTTCTTCAGCGAATTGAAGGGCGGCGCCTTGCGCGCCAGCAGCAGCGCCCGGTAGCCGGGCAGGCCGTCGTGCCGCACCACCTGCGCCACCACCTTCATGCGGCGCTGGGTCACGGCGTCGAGCGCCATCTTTCCCGACAGGAAGGCCATGTCGACCTCGTCGCGCTGGATGGCCTGCTCCAGCGCCTCGTACGAGTTGACCGACAGCACGCTCACCGGGCGGTCGATGGCGCGGCTCAGCTCGGCCAGCAGCGGGTCCCAGTCGTTGCGCGACTCGAAGGCGCCTCCGAGCGGCAGGATGCCGAAGCGAACCGGCCCGTCCAGCGCGCCGGCCTGGGCCGAGGCCCACAGCGGCAGCCCCACGAACAATGCCAGCGCCGCCGCACGGAGGGCGCCTGACAAATCGGCAAATCGGCGCATGGAAGCCTGCATTTGTGGGCCTGGGACAAAGGGCCGTTGCGCAGCGGCGGGTCTAACATGGGCAGCGCGGACGCCATTAAATATCAAATACATGCAAAGTTCGTGATGTTTTTCCTGCCTTCCCAGTTCCGGGTTGCCCCTCTAAGCTCGGCGCCCATGCTTGCAATGCCCTCATGAACTGGAACTTCCGCGTCCTGCGCGGCCTGGCCCGCCTGACCTTCGCCCAGCAGCTGATCCTGCTGGCGCTGGTGCCGGCAACGCTGGCCACGCTCGCGGCAATCACCGTGCTGACGCGGCAGCACCTGGGCAATCTCACCGAACTGATGCGCGCCAATGCGCAGACGGTGGCCCTGCAGGTGGCCACGGTGGCGCAGGCGCCGCTGGCACGCATGGACCGCCGCGCGCTGGCGCGCACCGCCCAGTCGGGCACCTACCAGCCCAACGTGCAGCAGGTGCAGATCTGGACGGAGGACGGCGAGATCGTGGCCAATTCCGAAACCGTCGACCGCGTCCGCGGCGACGGCCTGCAGGTGGTGGTGCCCATCGTGGGCGACGACGGCCGGCACACCGGCCAGGTGATGGTCGAGATGAGCCTGGCCGCGGTGCAGAGCGCGCGGCGCTCGGTCTGGTTCAACGTGGGGCTGGTGCTGGCGATCAGCCTGGTCGGCGTGGCCCTGGCGGGCTGGTGGGCGGCGCGCCGCATCAGCGAGCCGATCCGTGCGCTCGGCGAGGCGGTCGATCGCCTCGGCGCGGGCGAGGACGCGAGCGTGGCCGTCGAGGGCACGTCCGAGGTGCGCCACCTGCAGCAGGGCTTCAACCAGGCCGCGCGCGCGCTCGCCGAAAGCCACCGGCTGCTGCAAAGCCGCATCAACGAGGCCACGGCCGAGCTGGCGCGCAAGAACCAGCAGCTCGAGGTGGCGAGCCAGGCCAAGACCCGCCTGCTGGCCGCCGCCAGCCACGACCTGCGCCAGCCGCTGCACGCGCTCACGCTGTTTTCCGACGGCCTGGCCAACGGCGAGACCGACCCGGTGAAGCTGCAGCGCATCGGCCACATCCGCGAGTGCGTCGATTCGCTGGACCGGCTGTTCTCCGAGCTGCTGAACCTGTCGCAGCTCGACGCAGGCGTGCTGCAGCCGCAGTGGATCGACTTCCCGCTCGACCGGCTGTTCGAGGAGATCAGCCGCAACTTCCGTCCGGTGGCCGAGCAGCAGGGCCTGCGGCTGGTGGCGCGCAAGACCGACCTGTGGGTGCGCTGCGACTACGTGATGCTCTCGCGCATCCTGAACAACCTGGTGTCGAACTCGCTGCGCCACACCATCGAGGGCGGCGTGCTGATCGGCGCGCGTCGGCGCGGCCGTGGCGTGCGCATCGACGTGGTGGACACCGGCGTGGGCATTGCCACGCATCACCAGGCCCGGGTGTTCGAGGAGTTCTACCAGGTGGAGCCCACCGGCCGCCAGGCGGCGCGCGGCGCGCGCGGCATGGGGCTGGGCCTGGCCACGGTGCAGCGGCTGGCCGAGCTGCTCAACACCCGCGTCGAACTGAGCTCGAAGCTGCACAAGGGCACCTGCGTGCGGGTGCTGGTGCGTTCGGCGCCGCCCGCGCTGCCGGCACCGGCGGTGTCGCCCGCCGCTGCCGCCATCGAGGAGGAAGAGAGCCTGGCCAACGTGCGCATCCTCGTGATCGACGACGAGCGCACCATCCTCGAAGGCCTGACGGTGGTGCTCTCCAACTGGGGCGCCGAGGTGCTGCCCGCGCAGACCCGCGCCGAGGCGCTGGCACTCGCCGATACCTGGGCGCAGCCGCCCGACATGGTGATCAGCGACCTGCTGCTGCAGGGCGGCGACAACGGGCTCGACGTGATCGGCGCACTCGAGCGCCATCCGCGCGGCATCGGCGCCGGTACCGCGCGCCTGCTCGTTACCGGCGAGACCAAGCCCGACCGGTTGCGCGAAGTGGCGAGTGCAGGCATCGCGGTGCTCTACAAGCCGGTGTCGCCGCGCGTGCTGCGCCAGGCCATTCAAGCGCAGCGCGCGGCCGCCGCGCAAATGGTAGGTGCATAGGTAGTCCGTCGGACATAGGCCGAGCGGCTGCAATGGCGTGAGTTTCGTCACACTGGCAGGCGCCTGCCAGCGCTGACATAAGCCCTCTGCCTTATCGCGCGAAGCGGGGGGCGTCCTTACATTGGACCATCGCTCCCTCGCTGCGAAAGCAGTCCATGTTTGTTGCCGTGAAGTCCTTCTTCTCGCCCCTCTCCGGAAGGTTGCGCCGCGCGGCCGGTGCCGCGCTGGCCGCGGGCTTGGCCTGGGGCGCCGGCAGCAGCGCCACGGCGGCGAGCCTCACGGTGCTGATGGGCGACGACGTCGCGGCGTCTTCCGAATTCGTGCAGCGGCTGCGCGCGGACCAGGAGCCGGGCGGCAGGTTCGAGCTGGTGCGACTCGCGCCGGGCGGCGCCGATCCGCAAGCGTCGACGGAAGCTGCGGACGCCGAGCGCACGGCGAACTCCGGCGTGCGCACGCGCAGCCTGCGCACCGCCTCCGATGCTCCGCTCACCATGGCTGTCGGCCCCGCCGCCGCGCGCGCCGCCGTCGAGCGGCCGGGCCACGAGCCGCTGGTGCTGGCGATGCTGAGCCGGCTCGAGTACGAAACCCTGAAGGCCGCCAGCCCCGCCCTGCGGCGTGGCGACCGGCGCGTGGGCGTGCTGCTGCGTGACCCGGCCATGGCCGACCAGCTCGCGCTGATCAACGCGGTGCTGCCGCAGAAGCACCGCGTGGGCGTGGTCGCCACGCCCGAATCGGAGCCGCTGGTGCGCGAGCTGCAGCGCGCGGCACAGGGCGCGAACCCGGCCTGGGAGCTGCGCGTGGAATACGCACCCGACGCCAGGTCGCTCGCCGCCGCACTGCGCCTCGTGGTGCCGCAGAGCGACGCGCTGATGGTGCTGCCCGACCTGATCGGCGACAACCAGGCAGCGACCCTTTCGGTGCTGCGCGCCGGCGCGGGCGCGGGCTTGCCGGTGTTCGGCGCCAGCGAAGGGCTGGTGCGCTCGGGTGGCCTGGCGGCGGCGGTCTCGACGCCGTCGCAGCTCGCACAACAGGCGCGGCTGCTCGGCCAGAAGGTGGCGGGTGCGAGCGTGGGTGCCGGTGCGGGCGGCAGCAGCAACAGCGTACCGCTGGTGGAAGCGGCAACGCCCGCCACCGTGCGCGTCAACGCCACCGTGGCGCGCGGACTCGGCCTGCGACTGCCGGAGGAACGGGAACTGGCCGACCGCCTCGCGCCCCCCCGATGAGCACCGCACCGCCTTCCCACGGTCCGGTAGCACCCCGGGGGACGCCGGTGTCGTCCCCAACACCGCCGCCGCTCCAGTCTCCCCACACGCTGACCGTGCGCGGCAACCTGCAGCACGACCTGTTCCGCCTTGGCGTGGTGCCGTGCGCGGCGGTGGCGCTGGCGCTCACCGGCTGGTTCACGCACAACCGGCTGCACACCCTCGAAGATGCCTTCGATGCCGAAGGCCAGGCCGTGGCGCGGCAGGTGGCGGCCATGTCCGACCTGAGCCTCTATGCCGGCGACCTGCCGGCGCTGCAGAACGTGGCCAATGCCGCGCTGCGCGGCGGCCAGGTGACGCGCGTGGAAATCAGCAACAGCGCGGGCGTCTACGTCACGGCCGGCCCCAAGACGCCGCCGCTGGCGCAGCTGCGCATGTTCACCGCACCGGTCACGCTGCGCGAAGCCTCGCGCGCCAGCGCCTTCGCGCCCGCCGGCTCCACCGCGGCGGGCGACACGCCCATCGGCCTAGTGCAGACCTTCCGCGACACCACCGCCTACACGCGCGAGCGCAGCCGCTCGCTGTTCGCCGGCATCGGCATCGCGCTCGTCGCGCTGGTGGCGGCGTGGGCCTCGGTGCGGCACATGGCGCGCACGGTGACGCGGCCATTGCGGCGCGTGTCGCGCACGGTCGCCGCGCTGGAGTCGGGGCACTTCGAGGCGCGCTGCGACGTGATCGAGGACAGCACGCGCGACACGCACGAACTCGCGGTGCTCGCGCACGACATCGATCGCCTCGCCGAGCGCCTGCAGAGCAACCGCCAGCTCAGCGAGGAGCGCGTGCGCGAGGCCACCGCCGTCGCGCTGCAGCGCATGGCCGAAGCCGAGCAGGCCGCGCTGTCGCGCGCGCGCTTCCTCGCGGCCGCGAGCCACGACCTGCGCCAGCCGCTGCATGCCATGGGCCTGTTCATCGACGGCCTGCTGCCCGGCGCCTCGCCCGCGCAGCGCCCGGCCGTGCTGCGGCTGCAGGAGAGCACGGAGTTCATGGGCGTGCTGCTCGACGACCTGCTCGAGATCTCGCGGCTCGATGCGCAGGTGCTGACCCCGGCGATCACCAACGTGGCGCTGTCCGCGCTGTTCGACCAGCTCGATGCGCAGCATGCCGCCATCGCCGCGCAGGCGCGCGTACGTCTGCGCTGGAGCGGCCGCGGCCTGGCCGTGCGCACCGATGCGGCGATGCTGCAGCGCATCGTCGGCAACCTCGTGGCCAACGCGCTGCGCCATGCGCCCGAGGGCGGCACGGTGCTGGTGGCCGCGCGGCGCAGCACGGCCGGCGTGCGCATCGAGGTGCGCGACAACGGCGTGGGCATCGCGCCGATCCACCAGGGCCGCATCTTCGAGGAGTTCTACCAGGTGGCCAACACCGAGCGCGACCGGCGCCGCGGCTTCGGGCTGGGGCTGGCCATCTGCGCGCGCATCGCTGCGCTGCTGGGCACGCGCATCACCGTGCGCTCCGCGCTGCAGGCGGGCAGCACCTTCGCCTTCACGCTGCCCGCGGCACGGCTGGCCGACGTGACGCCGCCCGACGCGCCACAGCAGGCCCCCGCGCCCCTGGCCGGCCTGCGCTGCCTGGTGGTGGACGACGACCCCGCCATCCTCGACGGCAGCCGCGCCCTGCTGGCGCAATGGGGCTGCGAGGTCGAATGCGTGAACACCGGCGCCGAGGCCATCGCGCGGCTGGGTACCGGCGACATCCGCTACGACGCCGTGCTGTGCGACCTGCAGCTGGCCGGCGATGGCGACGGCGTGGACGTGATCGACGCCGCCAAGCGCCTGCAGCCCGATGCGCTCGCGGTGCTGGTGTCGGGCGCCACCGGGCCCGATGTGCTGCAGCGGCTGCGCCAGGGCGGCGTGATGCTGCTGACCAAGCCGGTTGCGCCGGCCAAGCTGCGCGCGCTGCTGACCACGCGGCGGCACGTGCACGCGAACTGACCTCCTTCAAGGAAACCTGCCGATGCTCGAACTCGCCGCCCTGAAAGACATCCGTCCCTTCGTCGCGACGCCCAGCCACGCGGGCACCATGAGCAGCAACTACGTGCGCAGCCTGCTCGGCCTGGTCAATCTGGCCTGGACGCACGGCTTCGCGATGCAGACGCGCTTTCTCGACGGCGACAGCCTCATCACGCGTGCACGCAACCGGCTGGTGGCCGAGTTCATGGCCGATGCGCGCTGGACGCACCTGTTCTGGATCGACGCCGACATCGGCTTCGAGCCCGAGGCGGCCCTGCGGCTGCTGCTGGCGGGCCGCGACGTGGTGGCCGGCATCTATCCGCACAAGACCGACGGCTGGCCCGAGGCCGGGCTCGACGCGCCGTTGCCGGCTGGCAGCACGCGGCAGGACTTCGAGGCGCGCCATGCCCGCTTCGCCGCGAATGCCGCGGGGCCCCGGCTGGCTATCGATGCGGACGGCTTCGCCGAGATGCTCGACGCGCCCACCGGCTTCATGCTGATCGCGCGCAGCGTGTTCGAGCGCATGGCCACCGCCTTTCCCCAACTGCGCTATGCGCCCGACCGCCACGCCGACCCGGCCGACCGCGCGCGCGCCGCGTTTCACTACCGCTTTTTCGACGTGCTCGCCGAGCCCGGCAACGGCGCCTACCTGGCCGAGGACTTCGCTTTCTGCCGCCGCTGGCAGTCGATCGGCGGCAAGGTCTGGATCGATGCGCGCTCGAACCTGTCGCACCAGGGCCTTCGCACCTACACGGGCCATTTCGGGCAGGCGTTGGCGGCGCGCGGCGGTCCCCCGGCATGAACGACGAAGCACTGGCCAGGCTGCTTGCACTCGATCGCCCCACCGAGGTGGTCGACGTCGGTGCGAACCCGATCGACGGCGAGCCGCCCTACCGCGCGATGCTGGCGGCCGGCCAGTGCCGCGTGACCGGCTTCGAGCCGCAGCCCGACGCGCTGCGCGCATTGCGGCGGCGGCGGGGCACGCTGGAGCGCTACTTCCCGTGGGCCGTGGGCGACGGCCGGACACACACGCTCCACGTGTGCGCCGCTCCCGGCATGACCAGCCTGCTCGAACCCGACCCGGCCGCGCTCGCGCTGTTCGACCTGCTGCGGCCGATGGCCCAGGTGGTGGCGCGCGTTGCGGTTCAGACGCGCCGGCTTGACGACATGGAAGAAGTCGAGCACCTCGACTTCCTGAAGATCGACGCGCAAGGCAGCGAGCTGGCGGTGCTGCGCGCAGGCGCGGTCCGGCTGGCGCAGGCCGTCGCGGTGCAGACCGAGGTGTCGTTCGTGCCGATCTACCAGGGGCAGGCATCGATCGGCGAGATCGACCTCGAGCTGCGTCGCCAGGGCTTCCTGCCGCATTGCCTGGCCGAACTCAAGCACTGGCCGTTGGCGCCGTGCGTGGTCAACGGTGATCCGTGCCAGCCGCTGCGCCAGCTGCTCGAAGCCGACCTGGTCTACGTGCGCGACATCACCCGGCCCGACGCCATGAGCGACGCACAGCTCAAGCACCTGGCCATGCTGGCGCACTGGTGCTTCCGCTCCTTCGACCTGGCGCTGCGCTGCGTGCTGCTGCTGGAGCAGCGCGGCGCGCTGGCCGAAGGCACGCAGGCGCGCTACCTGCGGCTGGCCGCGCGCGCGGCCCTGCCGCCGGCGGCCGACTAAAGCGCTGAGCAGCAAGCAGCGAGGGCTCAGGCCGTCGTCTCGGCCCGCGAGAACTGCCGGCGATACGCCGTCGGCGACACCTTGAACGCGGTGGTGAAATGCTTGCGCAGCGACACCGCCGAACCAAAGCCGGCGCCGGTCGCCACGCGCTCGACCGGATGGTCCGTGGTCTCCAGCAGCCGCTGCGCCAGCGCGAGGCGCTGGTTCTGCACCCACCGGCCCACGGTCGTGCCGGTGGATTCGCGAAAGCGCCGCGTGAAATTGCGTCGGCTCATGAGCGCGCGCCGCGCGAGGTCGTCCAGCTCATGCGACGTATCGAGGTGCTTGCCCAGCCACTCCAGCAGTGGCGCAAGGCGATCGCGCTCGGCCGCGGCGGGCACGGGCTGCTCGATGTACTGCGCCTGCCCGCCCTGCCGGTGCGGCGCGACCACCATGCGCCGCGCGGCGCGATTGGCCGTCTCGGCGCCGTAGCGCACGCGCAGCAGGTGCAGGCAGCAGTCGATGCCCGCGGCCGTGCCGGCGGAGGTGAGCACGCTGCCGTCGTCCACGTACAGCACCTCGGGCTGCAGCCGCACCTGCGGGTACTGCTTCGCGAAGGCCGCAGCCAGCTTCCAGTGCGTGGTGGCGGGCCGGCCGTCGAGCAAGCCCGCTTCGGCCAGCACGAAGGCCCCCAGGCACAGGCCGACCACGGTGGCGCCGCGCCGGTGCGCAGCCTGCAGCGCGCGGATCAACGCGGGCGGCGCCGCGCTGCCGTCGTCGCGCCATGAAGGCACCACCACGATCTGCGCGCGGCGGATGGCCTCCAGCCCGTGCTGCACCCCGAGCGTGAAGCCCGCGTTGGTCTTCAGCGGGCCGGGCTCCGGTGCGCACACCCGCAGGCGGAAGCGCGGTGCGCCGCTCTCGGTGCGGTCTTCGCCGAACACCATGCACGGCACGGACAGGTGAAAGGGGCTGATGCCGTCGAAGGCGACGACGGCGATGGTTTCGGTGGCTGGCGCTGGCATGGCCCGATCTTATCGATGAATGGCTTTCGGGCCACTTTCTCCGGACTGCGCAACCGCGAAGAATCAGGCCATCCGAACCACACAAGAGAAGGAGCCTTTCATGAGCAGCAACACCGCCCCGCGCCGCGCCCTCGTCGTGGTCGACGTGCAGAACGAATACTTCGAAGGCGGCGGCCTGCCGATCGAGTACCCGCCCATCGAAGACACGCTGCCGAACGTGACGAAGGCCATGGACGCGGCACGCGCCGCTGGCACACCCGTCGTCGTGGTGCGCCACCATGCCCCCAAGGGCGCGCCGGTGTTCCAGGCCGACACCCACAACGGCCAGCTGCACCCCGAGATCGCGAAGCGGCCGCGCGACCACCTCGTCACCAAGAGCTTCCCGAGCGTGTTCACCGGCACCGACTTCGCCGACTGGCTCGCGCGCCACGAGATCGACACGCTGAGCGTGGCCGGCTACATGACGCAGAACTGCGATGCCTCCACCGTGTACGAGGCCATGCACCGCGGCCTGAACGTGGAGTTCCTGTCCGACGCCAGCGGCGCGCTGCCGTACGAGAACGCCGCGGGCAAGGTCACGGCCGAGGAGATCCATCGCGTCTTCAGCGTGGTGTTCCACAGCAACTTCGCGGCCGTGGCCACGACCGCGGCATGGATCGCCGCGATGCAGGAAGGCCAGGCGATCCCGAAGGACAACGTCGTGATGTCCAATCGCCGCGCACGCGGCGTCTGAGCGGCTTCGTTCAGAAGTCCGCGCAGCCGTTGCGCTTCTCGGTGTCCACGCAGTTCAGCAGGTTGGGCCGAGAGCGCACGCGGGACCATTCGCGCGCCAGCACGTCCGCGCCCTGCTGCGCGCGGTCGCCGTCGAGCGGCCCGGTCGCCAGGCAGATCGGCGCCTGCCCGATGTTGCGGTCGTACAGCCAGGTGGTGGGCTGGTCGCGCACCACGTCCACGCTGGGCAGCGACACGAAGCCGCTGACCTGCAGCTGCCCCGGCACCACGCGCACCGCGTAGCCCTCGGCCGAGGTGAAGCTGCCGTTGATGGGATAGAAGCCCGGCGGGCTGGAGCGCGTGGCCGGCGAACCCGGCACGCCGAAGATGCCCGCGCCGGTGTCGCCCAGGATCAGCCCGGAGATGCTGTAGACGAACGGCGGGTTGGGCAGGCCGCCGGCGCGCTGCGCATTGCCGATGGTCACGATGGCCAGCGGCTGCTGCGCGTAGATGAAGTGGTTGCCCGTGGCCGGCACGGTCACGGTGCACAGGCCCAGGTAGGCGCAGTGATAGAAGTTCGGCAGCGGTGCCGAACCCGCCAGGCCGCCGCGGGCTTCGCCCACCCAGGTGTCGGCCCATATGCGCCAGCTGGCGCCGCCGATGCCGTTGCCGCCCGGGTTCTGGAAGCGCGCGGCCGCCACGAGATCGGTGCCGCCGGCACTGGTCACGGGAGCGCCGAGCGTGAGGTCGCCGGCCAGCGTGCGCACGAACACGGTGTCGGCCGCCATCGAGGTCGCCGACAGTGTCTGCGGCAGGTTGCCCGCCGCATCGAAGCCGGTGACCGACACCGCGCCGAGCGTGAGCGCATCGGCATCGACGTAGGCGAAGCGCCCCGCCGCGCCGCCGCCGACCGTGCCCACGTGGTTGCCCGGGTCGTTGAGCACCACGCTTCCGCCGCTGGAACGCGCGAGCAACGTGCCCGCGGTGATGGCCGCGCCCGCCGCCTGCCGGATGTCGCCCGCGCTCACCAGGCCGAGCTGCGGCGTGCTCACCGCACCATCGAGCTGGATGTTGCCGCCACCGCCGTTCTGCAGGGTCAGCGGCGACGACACGGCGAGCGGCGCCACCACGGTGATGCCCGCCGCGTGCGCGTTGCTGCCCGCCACGATGGTGCCCGCGCTCAGGCGCGTGAACTCGTCGGCCGACACCGCGAAGCCGGTGGCCGCGGTGCCGCCCAGCGTGATCGGGTTGCCCGTGCGGTCGCCGGCGTTGCCCGCCGTGTCCACGCCGCCAGGACGCAGGTTCAGCACATTGGCCGCTCGCACCGTGCCGCCGATCACCAGCGCGTCGGTCGAGCCGTCGTTGGCGGCGCGCAGCACCACGTTGTTGTTGCCGTCGATGCGCCCTCCGGGCTGTGCGAAGGTGCTCAGCGGCGGTACGGGCGCAATGGTGACGCCGGCACCGTCGGCCTGCGATTCGCCCGTCACCGTGATGTTGCCGTTGCCCAGCGAGGTCACGAGACTGCCGGCACCGATGCGCACGCCGCTGCCCAGCGCGGTGTTGCCGCCGGTGCGCACCAGCCCGTCGACCTGGATGTCGCCGTCCACGCTGCGCACCGTGGCCCCGTTGATGAGCACGCCATAGCCCGCCAGCGGTGTGAAGCTGGAGAAGCCCGCGCTGCCCACGCCCACGATGCCGATGCGCCCGCCGGTGGTGAACACGCCCTGGGTCGCCGTCGTGCCGCTGATCGCCACGCCGGTGTCGACCAGCCCGCGCCCCGCGATCGACACGTTGCCCGTGGCCGTGTTGATGCTGGAATTGCTGATGCTCACCACCGGCCCCGAGAAGGAAGATCCGGTCGCGGTCGAGCGCCCGTCGATGGACACCGCGCCCCCGGTTCCCGCGTCGAGCTGCGCGGTGCGCGTGTCGATGGTCGCGTTGTTCAGCGAGATGACGGAGCCGCTGTTCAGGCCGTTGGCGGTCATCGAGACGTTGCCGCCGTTGGTGTTGATGGCGCCGGTGAAGAAGATGCTGCCGCCGTTGACGCCCAGCCCCGCGTTGAACTCCACGTTGAGCGCGCCCACGCCGGCCACCGAGCGGTCGGACCGGATCACCGTCGCCGCATCGAAGCTGTTGATGTTCGCGGCCGCGTCGAGCCGGAAGGTGACGGGCGTGGCGCCGGTGTTGCGGTCGATCAGCACGCCGGTGCCCAACGTGATGGTGCCGGCGCCGGGCGGGCCGCCCGTGCCGGTGGTGATGATCACGCTGGTGTTGCCGTTCAGCACATTGTTGATGTCGCCGTCCAGCACCACCGACGTGGCCAGCGGGTCGAAGGGGTTGGTGGGCAGCGTGCCCGCGGCCGCGCCATGGTTGATGGTGACGTCGAACGGGTCGATCAGCCACGTACCCGCGGTGCCGCCCGTCGTCGAGGCATCCACCTGCACACCCGACAGGTCGAAGTGCGGCGCGGAGGTTTCCACCAGGCCGCCGTTGCCCGTGCCCGCACCGCCGCGCGCCGACAGGCTGCCGTGCGCACGCAGCGTGTCGCCCGCCACCACCTTCACGCTGCCGCCGTTGCCCGATGCCGAGGTGCCGCTGGCGTCCAGGGCGGTGTTTGTGCCGAGCGCGATGACGTTGGTGGCCGCGATGTCGATGCTGCCGCCGCCCGTGGCGCCGCTGGCGTCCAGGCGCGCGACCAGCGGCGTGCCGTCGAAGTTCTGCGAGCCATCGACGAGCACGTTGCGCCCGCTGATCGAGATGCTGCCGCCCCGGCCGCCGCTGCTGGCCACGGACAGCATCGCGCCCTGGGGCACGCTCAGGCCCGAGCCGAAGGTGTTCATGCGCAGGGCAACGTCGGTGCCCAGCCCGTCGATGGCGATCGTGCCGCCCGCCGTGCGCAGCGGGTTGGGCTGCGACGCGTCGGCGCTCACCGCCACGCCATAGATCGACTCGCCGGTGGGCGTGGTAACGATGCCGCCGCCGCCGTCCAGCGCGGCGGTGAAGCCCGCGCTGCCTGCCTTGCCCACCACGTCGATGCGCCGGCCGTCGCCCGCCGTCACGCCGCCCGACAGCGCCACGCCGTTGCCGCCGCCCGCCGTGCGGCCATTGGCCGCGAAGCCGAGGTACTTGTTCAGCGCCTCGAGGTTCGCGCCCGTGCCTTCGATGCGCACGTCGCCGCCTGCGTTGATGAACGAGCTGTCGATGTCCACAGCCGTTGTGGTGCCGATCGAGCCGGCCGGCAACGTGTTGTCGGTCCAGGTCGCGCCGCGGCCCGTGACCGACACGTTGCCCGGTGTCTCCAGACCGGAGCCATCGCCGATCCGCACGCCGCCGCCGCCGAGCGCGGCCAGTCCGTCGATGGTGACGCCGCCGCTGCCGGCCTGCACCTCGCTGCCCTGCAGCGTGACGCCGTCGGTGGCCCGGTAGACGAAGTTGGTGCTGCTGTCCTGCGTGTCGACACGGGTGCGGCCCTGGCCGCGCAGCGAAACCTGCCCGCTGCCGGTGGTGGCCAGCGTGCTGCCGTTCAGCGCGATGCCGTCGCGCCAGGCGTCGTCGCTGTTCGACACCGAGCCGCCGACGGCGCGCCCATTGACGGCATCGCCCTGGCCGAAGAAGCGGATGTTGCCGCCGTTGGCGTTGATGGTGGCGTCGGTCAGGCCGATCGAGGCGCCGTAGTCGAGCTCGTAGCTCGGGTTGCCGCCGCCGGCGTTCACCTGCGTGGCGTTCTTGGCCACCACGCCGCTGGCGTCGGCGTTGAAGTCGACGTTGAGCGCGCCGATGCGCGCGTCGATGGCCGAACCGCTGGCCATGGCGATGCCGCCGCCCGAGTCGACTCGCAGCGTGGCGGTGCCGCCTTCGTTCTTCACGACCTGCGCGCCGTTGCCGAAGGTCACGCCCGCGTTGTCGCCGGTGCGTGTGCTGGCCAGCGTGACGTCGGTTCCCCGGCCCAGCGCGGCGCCCACGGCGCTGGCGCTCACATTGCTGGAAGACAGCTGCGGGTAGCCGCCGTCGTAGGCCGGCAGGGTCTGGTCCACACCCAGGTCGGCGCTGTTCGACACCGTCCAGCGGCCGTTGGCGCCGCCCTGTGCGCCGCCGCCGGCGTCCACGCGTGAGGGGTCGATGCGCACGAAATCGCCCGAGGTCGCAATGTTGCCGCCCGCGCCGCTGCCGGCGCCGCGTGCAGTGAGTTCACCGAAGGCCTGCAGGTGCGATTCGCGCAACGGCAGGGCGTTTTCCGCATCGCCCGGAAAGGCCGTGCCGCTGGCCGTGCCCACACTGACCGTGCCGCCCGCGCCGGCGCTCCTGGCATCGGCACTCAGCACCGAGCCGGCCGACAGCGCCACGTCGTAGCCCTGCACCATGACCGAGCCACCGCCCGCTTGGCCGCTGGCATCAGCCACCGTCTTGATGCCGTCACCCGTCCCCTGCAGGGTGACCTTTCCGGCGGTGATGCGGATGTCGCCACCGCGCTCGCCGGCCGCAGTGCCCGTGGCGTCGAGCGTGCCACCGGTCACCTGGACCTCGTTGTCTTGGCCGCCGCCCAGGAAGATCTCGCCGTTGCGCGTGCCCACCGTGCGCGCGCGCACCGTGCCGCGCTGGTTGACGACCAGTTCGCCCACGGTGGCCGACCGCCCCATGACCGCCACGCGGCCGCCGTCGGCCTGCAGCGTGCCGGTGTTGCCGACGCTCGCATGGGTGGCCATGGTGTCCGTCGAAATGACGATGTTGGTCAGCCCGTCACCCGCGAGGTCAAGCGTGACCTTGCGGCCCGACGCCAGCGCGACGGTGCCGCCGTCGGCGGCGATGCGGCCGCTGTTGGCGTCGTCGCCCACGCGGGTGTTGGCCACCGTCGCGCCCATCAGCACCACGGGGCCGCCGCCGGTCGCGGTGATGCGCCCGGCATTGATCACCGTCGCGACGTTGTCGTCTGCGCGCTCGAACGTGAACCGCCTGGTGTTTTCGTTGAGGAAGTCCGCGTCGCTGGTCGTCATGGCCAGCGTGGAAGCGATGAGGCCGCCCACGTTCACCGTCGCGCCCTGGCTGAACAGCACGCCGTTGGGGTTGACCAGCACGATGCGCCCGTTGGCGTTGAGCTGGCCCGCGATGGTGGAAAGCTCGTTGCCCGTCACGCGGTTGAGCAGCACGCTCGACGCACCCGGCTGGGTGATGTTCACCACGCCGCCCGCGCCGATGGAGAAGCCGGTCCAGTTGACGATGCCGCGCGCAAGGCCCTGGTTGATGGTCATCACGTTCGCGAGCTGCGACATCGTGACGTTGCCGGCAATGGGCTGGAAGCCGGTGGGCAGCGTCTGGGCAATGGCGGGGAGCGCCCCTGCGCAAATCAGCGAGAGCGCCAGCGGCCGCAGCGGCAGCCGGAACGAGGGGGGTGTGCGATGCGTCATGGTCAGAACGCCTTTTGAAGCTGGACGTACAGCCGCGGATTGCGCCCGCCGCCGTCGGTCTGCGCCGGTGCCGTGCCATCGCGCCAGGCCAGCGTCGCGTTGATCGAGAAGTTGCCGGGCCGCGACCAGCTCACGCCGACGCCGTAGCCGCGCACGCTGCGGCTGTTGCTGCCGTCGAAGGGCGTGGGGCTGCGCGAGAGCTTGCCGTGCGCGGCGTCGTAGAACAGGAAGGGCGTGAGCTCTTCGTTGAAGGACCAGCGCCACTCGACGGTGCCGATCACGCCCTGGTCGACCAGCACCTCGCCCGACGGATAGGCCCGCACGGCGCGTGCGCCGCCGAGCGCGAGCTTCTCCGACGGATCGAGGTTCCTGCTGGCCCACTGGCCGCCGACGGACAGGTACAGCGAATGCCTGGGAACGATGGCCTGCAGGCGGGACAGCTGGAAGCTCAGCTTGGAGAAACCGCCTTCGGTGCGCCGTCCGCCCAGGGCCTGGTCGGCCTCCCGCGTCGCCGGGTCGTCGATGGACAGCCGGCCGTGGTACAGCGTGCCCGAGCTGGCCCAGTAGCCGCCGCCCAGCACCTCGTCGCGCCGCTCCCAGGTCCAGCCGAGGCCCAGGCCGCGCACGCGCTTCTTCACGCGCACGTCGGCCACGCCGATCTCGTCGGTCAGGTCCTTGATGTCGGCGCCCAGGCGCAGGAACAGGTTTTGCTGGCGTTGGCGGATGAGCGGGTAGCTGAGCGAAAGGTCGAACACGTCGGCGCGGCCCTGTGCGCCGAGCTCGGAGAACTCGCCGCCCAGCTCGTAGTTGACGCGCGACAGCCCGACCCCCGCGCGCAGCCCGCTGGTGCCGATGGGCGCCTCGTAGGCGATGCGGCCGAACTGCAGCGCATTGCTGTCGGACACCATCAGGCGCATGTCGAGGTTGTCGCCGATGCCGAAGGGGCTGAGCCAGCGCGCCGTGCCGCCGATGCGGTAGCGGCCCGACTCCTTCGTGCCGTGGTTGTCGGCTTCAGCGGTGAAGGCCCAGCGCGGCGCGGCCGCCACTTCGACCGAAAGATCGGTGGTGCCGGGCTGCGAGCCTTCCTGCAGGCCCGAGGACACCTTGACGCCGGGCTGGTCGGACAGCAGCAGCATGGCGCGCTCATAAGCCGGCGCGCTCACGGCCTCGCCGGGCTGCAGCGGCGCGAGGAAGCCGCGCACGCGCGATTCACTGGTCGGCGCATCGGGCGCGACCACCACGTCGACCTTGCCGAGGCGGCCTTCGATCACGCTGATCTCGACGATGCCGTCGCGCACGGTCTGCACCGGCACCACGGCCTGCGCCAGGAAGTAGCCGCGCTCCTTGTAGCGTGCGGTGATGGCCTTTGCGAGTTCTTCGAGATCGCCGAGCGTGACGTCGCGGCCGATGTAGGGGGCGGTGATGGATTGCAGTTCTTCGTTGCTCAGCGCTTTCACGCCGTTGAGCCGCAAGTCGTTGAGCCTGAACGTCGAGCCAGCGGGGCGCGGCGGCGCGGGCAGGCTCTGCGGTGCGACGGCACCGGTGGGGGCTTGCGCGAGCGGGCGGTCGCAGGTGCCGCAGGGGTCCTGGGTCGACAGCAAAGTGTTGGTGTCGGCCGCGTGCGTGCGCTGGGCTGCGACCAGCAAGGTTGCACTGACCAAGGCTGTGACCGCGAAGGCAATCGGGGTGGGGCGTTGACTGGCGCGCATATGTCAGTGCTCCGTTGCGCGTTGCGTTGCTGGCTGTTCGGAGTGCGTGCACAGGCCACCGGGTATTCCCCTCCGCGAATGTCCACCGTCGGCGTGATCGCCCCCCAAACAGCGCTCTTCAAAAACAAGGCACGTCATCTCATTCCCCCACCGTAAGACGCCAGTTGCCGATCAGGTTGAACGGCGCCCAGAAGAAGGGATGGGACATCTTGGGGTCCTTCAACACCGCGAGTTGTCCGGCCTGCATGGCCTTCTGGATGTCGCGCCCCTTGGCCAGCTCGCCGTAGAGCGTGCTCATGAGCACCGCGGTCGCGTCGTCCGACACCGGCCACAGCGAGGCGATCAGGCTGGAGCTGCCGGCCGAGAGGAACGAGCGCGTGAAGCCCAGCACCTCGTCGCCCTGCGCGATGCGCCCGAGGCCCGACTCGCAGGCCGACAGCGTGACCAGCGCGGTGCCGTCCATCGGCAGCCCGAGGATCTCGTGCGCTTCCAGAAAATTCTGCTTGCCGCCTTCGTTGGCCAACAGGATGCGCGAGTACAGCGGATCGACCGCGTCGGCCTCGGCATGCGCCGCCACATGCATCAGCGGCGAGCGCGTGGCCACGTCGCGAAACTGCGTCTTGGTGGCGGCCGCGCCCATGTACACGGTGTTGCGCGGGAACAGCTGCGCGAGCTGCTTCACCTCGGTCTCGGCACCGGGCAGGTCGTACTTGTCCTCGATGCGCGGATTGCCGAAGGCGGTAAGCGACGCGTTCACGCGCGGCGTGCGCTGCGCGAGCTGCACGGCGATGCTGATCGACGGCGCCACGGCCACCGGATGCTTCTCGATGACGTAACGGCCATCCAGCCGCAGCGCCTGGAACGGCAGGTAGTGCAAAGGCCCGTGCGGCACCACGATCAGCCGCTGCCCCGGCGCGAGGCCGAGCGGCCCGAGCAGCGCGGCGCCCAGCTTGTCTGCGTTGGTGATGGCGGCGCGGCGGCCGCGCACAATGGAATTGCGGAAGGTCTCGACCAGCTCGTTGAGGTCGTCGCGCTTCACGGCCACCGTCTTCTCGGTGATGTCGCCGGAACTCACGACCCACACCACGAGGCGGTCGGGCAGCGAGTGGAACTGCACCACGCGCTCGTCGGGTGCTAGCATGCGCTGCAGCGCGGCGAGATCGACGGTGTTGGCGGCCTGCTCGTTGATCTTGGCCCGGCCGCGCACCGCGTCGAGCAATGCGCGCGAGCGGCTGTGCTCGCTCACCTCGAAGGCCTGGCGCGCATCGCCCGCGTCGCTGTAGATGGCCACGCCGCGCTCGAACACCGATTGCAGGTCCGAGAACAGGCCCATCTTGAATTCCTCGCTGCGGAATTTGGCGCGCACCTTGTCGACGTCGCCGAGCGCGCGGCCCACGGCTTCGGCCGCGGCCTGCTTCTGGCCCAGCGCGAGTTCGCTGCGCGCCACGCCGTCCCAGGCCCAGAGGCGGTAGTACTCGGTGTCGGCGCCGACCTGCCGCGCGGTGAGTGCGCGGTACATGTCGCGCGCCTCGGCGGGCCTGTTCTCGGCCAGCAGCAGCCGCGCGCGGGTGCGGTCGAGCTGCGCGGTGAGCGGTGCGTCCTTCGGCGGCGCCATGGTGCCAAGCACTTCGCGTGCCCGCGCCGGGTCGCCCGATTCGATCAGCGCATTGACCAGCGAGGCCTGCACCAGCGGTGCATAGCGCGGCGAGCTGTTGGCCAATGCCTCGTCGTAGCTGAGCACCGCGCCGGAAAAATCGCCGCGGCGCGTGCGCACGTCGCCGATCACTTTCTGCACCGGGCCGACCACCAGCTTGGGATCGCGCGCCGGGTGCTTGAGCGCTTCGCGTGCGAACTCCTCGGCCTTCTCGAGCTGGCCCGAGTAGCTGTAGACGATGGCCAGGTCGCGGTTGGCCATGGCCATCAGGTTCGGATCGTTGGTGGCGTTGGCCAGGTGCAGCGCCTTGCTCGCGGCGCGCACGCTCTGGCGGAACTCGCCGGCCTCCGCCAGTGCGACGGCCTGGCTGCAGTATTGGTAACCCGAGAGCTTGACCGCGTCCTGCCCGTAGAGCACCGCGCCCTCGCTGGTCAATGCCAGCAAGGTGTCGGTGTCGTCCAGGCGGGCCTGCTCCATCTTGCTGGCTGCGGCTTCGGCATTCGACGACACCGCCGGCACTGCTGGACGTTGCTGCTGCTGTGCCGATGCCGAAGGGCCGAAGCCCAGGAAAAGAATGCCTGCAAGACCGAGAGCACTCGCGACAGCTGCACGACAACGTGCCGGGCGCTGCCATCCCCATCTCGAAAACCAAGCCATTGGACCCCCGTGCGCAGCCCTGTGAGCCCGCGGTCAGCGGACCATCGACGTCGCGAGAGTGCGCGCCGTTCAGGCCTCGGGGGGAAAGTCTAGGAGCGGCCTCCTGCCGCGCCTATTCGCAATACGGTCTAGCGCAAATGGACTACGGAGCAGGCCATGGCGCCAACTCCGCAGACCGGCGCGGGGATGCCCGCTTAACGCAAGAGCCCGGCTTCGCCCGCACGATGTCAATGCAAAGTGGCATCGGTGTCCGTGCGGTCAAGAAAAAAGAACGCACTTTATTAAGTAAGTGCGGATATGCCGATCTGTCGGTTTTTAAGTAAGCGTGAATCCCCTTCGCCGCACCTCAGACGAGCGAGCCAAACGATCTCCCCAAAATGGGGGATGCACAGCCGAGCCTGATTCGTGGAGACTGCCGCTCGTCGGCGCCGGGCGACGACACAGCGAAAGGCCAATCGCTAAAGGCAGAGCATCAACCAAGACTGTTGGCCAGCACTGCGAGGGAAAAGTGAAACTTCCGGGGCGTGGGTTCGAGGCTCGCCTGGCACAGACGTTCCGGGCCACGGCTAAATTCGTTGGCCGTTTCTCGGCCGCTCTGTTGGTCTGCCATGTCCTGCTCTTGGCAAACGTTCACGCTTTTTTTGCAGCAACAGGCCTGTACACAGCACGTAGCATCAACTATGACCGTGTGGTATGGGGTCCGGGGCCGATGCCCGACGCCAATGCGTGCATCGTGATGTTCGCCGATTGGAATGCGGAGATTCAATCTAACCCAGGGGCCTTCTATATCTTGGGGGTGGAGTACGCCGGCTTCAGCGGAGTTATCCCCTATCAATGCTCCTACTACGCGATCAGGCCATTCGGCCTCAGCAAAGTTTTTCAAAGCGTCACCCTTTCGCAAACATCGACCGCATGCCCAGCGAACAGCGTCCCCGATGCCACCGGAAATTGGTGTACCTGCGATGTGGGATTTGTTGAGCAGGCAAGCAGCTGCGTCAGGCCCGACATAGCGCCCGCGGCGTCCAACTCTTGCAAGAATCCTGATGGGCTGTTCAAAGGACAGCCCATCATGCCGGCCACAGGCGAGAAGTTCAGTTTTCAGAACGACTGGACCGACACTGGGCAAGCACCCATTTCGTTCTCTCGCACGTATCGAAGCGGATGGGCTTACGATCCAACTCGACCACAAGCGGGCCTGGGCCTTGTCTGGTCCCACAATCACTATGCTCGCCTGGATGCGACGCCGATCGGCGATCCCACCGACGTCACGATCGTCAATGCCGACGGCACCGTGCGCAAGTTTGCCAAGACCGCTGGCACCGCCGCCTGGGCGACCACCGCTAGTACCGACACCCTGATGCAGCTTGCCGGCGGGGCATGGACCTATGGCCACGCCGAAGACGACGCAACCCTCAACTTCGGCCCGGACGGCAAAGTCTTGTCTCGCCGCCAACGCAATGGCTGGACGACCACCTACGCCTACAACGTCTCGGGTCAATTGGCGAGCATCACCAACCCTTTCGGCCGCAGCTTGGCGTTGAGCTACAACGGCGCAGGCCAACTCGCAAGCGTGACACTGCCCGACGCCCGGGTACTGACATATGGCTACGATGCCCAGAGCCGCCTGTCCCAGGTGACCTACGCCGATGGAAAAAGTCGCAGCTATGTTTATGAGAACGCTAGCTTGCCCCAAGCCCTGACGGGCATCGCTGACGAGTCCGGCACACGCTGGGCTTCCTTTGCTTACGACACCCTCGGACGCGCAACGAGCACTCAACTTGCTGGCGCCGTGAATCGATACCAGGTCAACTACGTCAACCCTGGGTCCAGCTCCGTCGGCGATCCACTGAACAACTGGCGGAGCTATACATACGGATTCAGCGCCGGCAAGCTCGCCGTCACTGGCGGCTCGAAGCCATCGGAAACAAGGGAACCCGATGCCGCCAGCCGCGTTCAGGATTCGAATGGTCTCGTCACGTCAGAGACCGACTTCAAAGGAGCTGTCACCACGACGACGTGGGACACAACCCGCCGCCTTCCCACCGAAGTCACGCGCGCCGTCGGGACACCCGAAGCCCAGACGGTCACGACGCAATGGCATGCCAGCTTCAACCTGCCGATCTTGATCTCGGAGGCCGGCCGCACCACGGCCATGACCTACGACGCACAAGGCAATCTTCTGAGTCGAACCGTCACGGATACAGCGAGCTCGCCCAACGTTTCGAAGGTCTGGCAATGGACGTATGGGTCTCAAGGTTTGGTCGCCACCCGGACCGCCCCGAATGGAGCGGTCACCAACTACAGCTACGACAGTTCCGGAAATGTTCTGACGGAAACCAACGCGCTGGGTCATGTCACGCAGTACGGCTACGACACCGCCAATCGTGTCGTGAGCAGAACAGAACCGAACGGTCTCGTCACGACCTTCACCTGGGATGCCCGTGACCGCTTGGTGGCTCAGACTGTCGGCGGCCAGCAAACCACGACCTTCGCCTACAAAGCCGCCGGGATGCTTGAAACCGCATCGTTTTCCAGCGGTCTTGTTGTCAGCTATACCTACGACGATGCGCATCGCCTCGTGGCCTGGTCCAACAACCGCGGCGAGTCCGGTACTTACACGCTCGACGCGATGGGCAATCGCACGGCCGAGCAGATCCGAGACGGCGCCGGCAACGTGGCCTGGACCGTCGTTCGTACCATCAACAACATCAACCGGGTCAGCGCCAAGACAGAAGGCGCCAACCAGGCCCACTATCTCAGCTACGACTACAACGGCGAGTTCATCCGAGACACGAACGGCGCCTATCAAAGCACCACCTACGGTCTCGACGGCCTGCGCCGCATCAAGTCCGTGACCGACGCGGCGAACGTCACCACCACCCTGACCTACAACGCCCTGGATGCCGTCACCGAAGCCAAGGACTTCAAGGGTGTGGCCACCACCTACGCGCGTGATGCCCAGGGCAATGCCACCGCCGAGAGCAGTGCCGACACCGGCGGCGCCAGCACCCAGTACGACGCCCTGGGCCTGCCCAGCCAAATCACCGATGCCCTGGGCCAGGCCACAACGATCACCCGCGATGCCCTGGGCCGTCCCACCGGCCTGGTCTTCGCCGACGGCAAGACCACCACCCTGCGCTACGACCTGAGCGCGAACAGCAAGGGCTACCTCTCGGAGATCGTCGACCGCAGCGGCACGACCGAGTACACCCGCGACGCCTTCGGCCGTGTGACCCTCAAGAAGCAGACTCTCGCGAACGGCAGCGTCCAGCAGGTCAGCTACGGCTACAACCCCAACGGCACCTTGGCGAGCATCGGCTACCCCAATGGCGGTGGGCTGCTCACGCACAGCTACGACAGCACCGGCCGCCTCACGGCCCTGAGCCTGAACGGCAATCCGCTCGTTACCGGCATCGCCTGGAACCCCTTGGGCCAACCCACCGCCTGGAGCTGGGCCTTCGCCAGCCCAACTCTCGCAGCCAGCCGCAGCTACGACACCGCCGGGCGCATGACCGCGACCGAGTTCAGCAGCTACGTCTACAACACCGCCGGCCGCATCGCCAGCCTGACGCAGAGCCTCTACGGTCCGGGCGACACCGATCCGACCCACAGCACCATCGCCAGCAGCAACGTCACCTGGAGTGTGGTCTACAGCGCGGTCGGGCGCATCACCAGTTTCAATGCCACAGGGAACACCGCCAGCTTCGGCTACGACGCCAACGGCAACCGCTCGAGCAGCACGCGGGTGCTCAACGGCCAGAGCACCAGCCGCACCTACACCGTGGGCGCGACGAGCAACCAGCTCAGCGGCTTCTCTCAGACCATGAGCGGCACCACCACGAACGTGGCCTATGGCTACAACGCCAACGGCGACCTCGTGAGCGATGGCCTGCGCAGCTACACCTACGACGCCGAAGGGCGCTTGGCCGCGGCCACCACCGGCGCCACTGACGTGAGCCCGACCACGCGCTATGCGCACAACGCGCTGGGCCAGCGGGTGTTCAAGACTGAGCCGCTGTACCCGCCGGGCCCAGGCGACGAAGCCGACCCGGGCTTCATGCAGATGCTGATCGCGTTCTTCACCAAGCTGTGGAGTCCTGCAACGACGCAGGCCGAGCAATTGGGCTATGCGTATGTCTATGACGAGCAGGGCACCCTGATCGCAGAGGTGGGCAGTGGGGGCACGAACAGTGTGGGGCAGAGTCAGTACATCTACCTGCCCACGGCCAACGGGCCGATGCCGATTGCGGCCATCGTCAATGGCAACACCTATGCGGTGCACAGCGATCACCTGAACACGCCGCGCAAGCTCACCGATGCGAGCGGGCAGGCGGCTTGGCAGTGGAGCTACAGCGCGTTCGGGGAAGACAAGCCGACGCTGGCGAAGAACCGATTTGGCAATCTGGAGACGATACCGAACCCGGGCACGACGGGCATCTCGGAGGTGAAGTTCAACCTGAGGTATCCGGGGCAGTATGCGGATGCGGAGTCGGGGCTGTTCTACAACGGGTTCAGGACGTATGACCCGAGAGTTGGTCGCTATACGCAGAGCGATCCCATCGGTCTCGAAGGTGGGTGGAATCGGTTCGGCTACGTTGGTGGAAATCCGCTGAGCTACAGCGACCCCAAGGGGCTACAGTTACAAGCGATTCCGATCGTCGGTCCAGTACTCAGTCTGGGTATTGGCTGTGCCCTCTCACAAGGATGCAGAGATTTGTTTTCGCCACCGGCCAGCTCTGGCGGTGCCAGTGGTGATCAACTCCCAATCGTCACGCCGAAGATCGGCAACAGTTGGCCGACGTACCCTCCGGACGACAATTCTAAGAGCGACAAATATGATCGTGATGCAAACGCATGCTACGAACAATGTGCGCATCTTCTAGATCCCTCGTGTAAGGATCGTCAGGCATCAGACTATCGAAAATGTTTCCGTCGATGCATGTTCGACAAGGGACACCCTGGACTTCCACCCGATTGAGGCTACAAATGACAAGAGACCAAGCAATCCAAATCCAAGCCAAAGCGCTTGCTGCCGTTGAAGAACTGGTATCCGTTCTAGAGATCGTGAAGGACGCGGTCGCGCCCGAAGAATACGAAAGGGTCAAGAAGAGTATTGGCCTGTCAATCGGGGCGATTGAGATGCATGTCAATGTCCCTCTGTATCAACAGTTCCCAGACCTAGAGAATTGAGGCGTCCTAGTCAGGGCGGAACAGCGACCGGCCCAGCTTCCCCGCTGGGCCTTGTTCATCACCTTCCGAACAGTTTCCGAGCAATCGACGGTCCCAGTAGCCCCCTCAGGAACGAATGGCGCTCGACCAGCTTCTTGCCCTGTGCGAATGCACTGGATTCCTCGACGGTCTGCGCAACGTTGTCGATGCTGTCGATCAGCTGCCGGTGACGGCCGTCCTCTCGCTCCATCTGCAACGTCTGGAGCTTTGTGGTCGTGACCTGCTCGGTTTAGTCGAGACAGTTTTTCCTAGAAGACGGCGGGTTGCAGTTCTAGGCGGAGTTCCTGTTTGAACTCTGCCGGGGTCAAGTATTGCAGGCTGCTGTGGGGACGTACCTCGTTGTAGTGATTGCGCCAGGCTTCGATCAGGACAGCGGCTTCGCGGCGCGAACGGAACCACTCGATGGACAGACACTCGTCGCGGAACTTGCCGTTGAAGCTCTCGTCGGTGCCGTTCTGCCAAGGCTTGCCGCGTTGAGCACGGTGGCAATGCCCGAGCCTGAGATCCACTCCAGGATGGCTTGGCTGACGAACTCCGGCCCGTTGTCCGAACGCATGAACAGCGGCGCACCATGCAAGCTCACCAAGCGCGAGAGCACCTCGATCACCCGCTTGGAGCGGATGGCCCCGGCCACATCGATGGCCAGGCACTCGCGGGTGTATTCGTCCACGACAGTCAGGCACTTGATCTGCTGGCCGCTGGCCGTGGTGTCGAAGACGAAGTCGTAGGCCCAGACCATGTTGGCCTTGAACGGCGTGTGAACGCGCGGGCGCACCGAGGCGATGCGCTTGCGCGGCCGTTTTCGGGGCACCAGCAGGCCCGCCTGGCGCCACAGCCTGTGCGTGCGAGACCAACTCAGCTCGAAGCCCTTGCGGCGCAGAAACACGCGGATGCGGCGATAGCCGTAGCGCGGATACTGAGCCGAGAGTTCCTTCATCGCCGCAAGCACCGGCGCATCCTTGGCGGGCAAGCGCAGCTCATAGCTGGGCGTGGCGCGTGACATGCCGATGAGCCCGCAGGCGCGGCGCAGACTCAAGCCATGTGCGCGCACGAAGGCCAGTTGCTCGCGCCGAGCCAACGGGCTCACCATTTTTTTGCGTTGATCTCCTTGAGGATCTCGAGGTCCAGATCTCGCTCGGCAAGGAGCTTCTTCAGCCGGCTGTTCTCAAGCTCCAGGGCCTTCAGACGCTTGACGTCGGCCGCCTCCATCTGGCCGAAGTGTTTGCGCCAGGCATAGATGGTGGCGTCGCTGACCTTGTGCTTCTTGGCGGCCTCGGCCACCGTCGTACGATCTGCTTCGCGCAGGATCGTGACCATTTGCTCTTCTGAAAATCGACTCTTCTTCATGGGCTCCTCTTCGGGCGGGAGCCATCTTCCTAGAAATCAATGTCTCGGAGAAACCGGGCAGGTCAGACCCAATCGGATTGCGTGGAGGTTGGAATCGCCGCATCTATGCAGGGGCAAATCCGCTCGGAATCTCAGATCGATATGGGCTCGACTGGGATTGCTACGTGCCTGGTGGGTGTGTCTATCGACCGCCCTTGCTCGACCTCGATGGCATTCCCATTCCAGTGCCAAACTGGCTGGATGGCTTACTGAATCGCAGACCGAAGTGGCCTCCGCCTTGGGGTAGTGGCGATGATGACTCTCGTGGAGAGCCTTGGCCAAAGGATGATAAAAATGCGTGTATCCGTACCTATGCAAATTGCAAGAACTACGGTTGGTCTGGCAATTGCCAAGCTTGTCTCGATGAATGCATTTCATCAGGAAGCGGCGACTGGCCGTTCGATCTGTGTACACCACCAAAGATGAAAAAAGGTGCCCTCAATGACCCTAGAGCCCTCTGCGAAGCCGGATGACTTGGAGAAAGCATTCACTTTGATACGTGAGTACAAGCAGGGAAGCTTCGCTTCGGGCGAGGACATGACGGACGAGCATGTCGAGCTACTGCGCCTGCTGTGCAGTGATTTGCTCCCAACAGAGACCTTTTCAGCCGACCGCCTTGGTGACTTGGTGATGCAAGTTGCCCACGCCGATACTTTGTGGAATCGTCGGACGCAACATGCAGTTAGTGAGATCTACTCCTTGAGGGAAGCAAACAAGGCCGATGAAGCAGAAGAGTGCCGTCAGGCATTTCTAGCTCAATGCCCATCTACTTGGTATCGAGATATCGTCGAAGCTGTTTAACAAGGCACCGGTTTCCTCTCTGGGCCTTGTGCCATCACCGGCCGAACAGCTTCCGAACAATCGACGGTCCCAGTAGCCCTGTCAGGAACGGATGGCGTTCGACCAGTTTCTTGCCCTGTGCGAAAGCACTGGAATCCTCGACTGTGTGCGCAACGTTGTCGATGCTGTCGATCAGCTGCCGGTGACGGCCGTCCTCTCGCTCCATCTGCAACGTCTGGAGCTTTGTGGTCGCACCGGCTCTGCCTGATTGACCACTCGGTTTCCATCTCGAAATGGACGTATGGGTCTCAAGGTTTGGTCGCCACCCGGACCGCCCCGAATGGAGCGGTCACCAACTACAGCTACGACAGTTCCGGAAATGTTCTGACGGAAACCAACGCGCTGGGTCATGTCACGCAGTACGGCTACGACACCGCCAATCGTGTCGTGAGCAGAACAGAACCGAACGGTCTCGTCACGACCTGGGCTGCTCACGCACAGCTACGACAGCACCGGCCGCCTCACGGCCCTGAGCCTGAACGGCAATCCGCTCGTTACCGGCATCGCCTGGAACCCCTTGGGCCAACCCACCGCCTGGAGCTGGGCCTTCGCCAGCCCAACTCTCGCAGCCAGCCGCAGCTACGACACCGCCGGGCGCATGACCGCGACCGAGTTCAGCAGCTACGTCTACAACACCGCCGGCCGCATCGCCAGCCTGACGCAGAACCTCTACGGTCCGGGCGACACCGATCCGACTCACAACACCATCTCCCTGGCCCCCTGGACTTGGACCGTCGGCTACAACTCGGTCGGGCGCATCTCCAGCTTCAACGCAACAGGCAATACCGCCGGCTTCGGCTACGACGCCAACGGCAACCGCTCGAGCAGCACGCGGGTGCTCAACGGCCAGAGCACCAGCCGCACCTACACCGTGGGCGCGACGAGCAACCAGCTCAGCGGCTTCTCTCAGACCATGAGCGGCACCACCACGAACGTGGCCTATGGCTACAACGCCAACGGCGACCTCGTGAGCGATGGCCTGCGCAGCTACACCTACGACGCCGAAGGGCGCTTGGCCGCGGCCACCACCGGCGCCACCGACGTGAGCCCGACCACGCGCTACGCGCACAACGCGCTGGGCCAGCGGGTGTTCAAGACCGAGCCGCTGTACCCGCCGGGCCCAGGCGACGAAGCAGACCCGGGCTTCATGCAGATGCTGATTGCTTTCTTCACCCGGCTGTGGAGTCCGGCGACGACGCCATCTGAGCAATTGGGTTATGCGTACGTCTACGACGAGAACGGCACGCTGATCGCGGAGGCGGGCAGCGGCGGGGCGAACAGTGCGGGGCAGGCCAGCTACATCTACCTGCACACAGTGAATGGCCCGATGCCGATTGCGGCCGTGATCAATGGCGCCACCTACGCGGTGCATAGCGACCACCTGAACACGCCGAGACGCCTGAGCAATGCGGACGGCCAACCCGTCTGGCAGTGGAGCTACAGCGCGTTTGGGGAAGACAAGCCGACTACCGCGAAGAACCGCTTCGCCAACCTGGATGTCACGCCGACCCCGGGCACGACCAGCTTCTCGGAAGTGAAATTCAACCTGAGGTATCCGGGGCAGTATGCGGATGAGGAGAGCGGGCTGTTCTACAACTACTTCAGGAGCTATGACGCGAGGACGGGGCGGTATAGCCAGCCTGATCCGATCGGTTTGCGTGGCGGATGGAACCGATTTGTGTACGCAGCCGGCGATTCTCTATCGCTTCTATGACATTGACGGGCTGCAACAAAAGCGATTTGGGCGGCCGTTTGAAAACCAACTCTTCGACGGCGGCGGTGGAGGAGCTGGTGCTGGTGGCGGTGGCGGTGGGCTGACGCTCGGAATGATCGGGGCGGGAATTGCTGCTGCCATCGGGTCGAACTCGGCCGCGCCGCCATCTGCCGCGAACGATTCCACCTATGACAACGTGATTCCTCTGCCACCCCAAAGCTGCCCGCCCGACGATGGATGCAAGCGGGCGCAGGACAAGCTGCTCAATAACAGACTTCTGATTCTCGGCATGTGGGGCCATGGGGTACTCGGTAACATGGGCGAATACCGAAGGCTGGTGACAGCGTTCAATCAGAGCGTTGAGGCTCACAATGCGCGATGTCCTGCTCACCCGGTAGCTCCATTGCCACTTGGTCCGTCTTAATTGCAAGGTCACGTCTGTGAAAGATGCAATGTCGCGAAAGCATGCCGTCTCGTATTTGCGCGGGCAAGGGTTTTCGCTGCCCGAGCAATCCGCTGGCGCACATGCATGGTGTTTACGCCTCGCGCAAGAAGGCGACGTTGTTGCCCAATGCATTTTGTCCGTACTTTTCTCAATCGGACTCACGGGGCAAAGGAACGAGACGTTAGCCTTTAAGTGGTGTGAAATCGCTGCCAACAGTGGCTTCCAGGACGCGAAACGTGCACTGGCGTCGTATTTGATATCTGGCAGGCAAGTGGAGCGGCAGCCTCGACGTGGAGTAGCGATTCTTACCGAGCTCGTGGAGGCGGGGCACCTTCCTGCGATGGTTTCGCTGGGAATGCTGATGATGAGTGGGCATTCCGAATTCGTCCCGAAAGACGAGGCGGGCGCGATTGATCTTCTCTTGGCACCTGCGCAGGCCGGCGATCCGCTCAGTCAGTGTCTCGTTGGAGCCCACCTTATCCTGAGCGATGATCCCGGCGTGCAGCTCTCTGGCGCCAAGTGGATAGCATCAGCTGCAGAGGGCGGCCTGTCGTCCGCTCACAGATACCTAGCGACATTCCATCGCCAGGGGAGGTACGGCTATCCCGTAGATCCAGAAAAAGTCGCAGTACATGATGCGATTGCTCAGCGCCTGGAAGAGGAAGGTCTTTAGCACTCGAACTTGGCCGAATTCTGGGATCTCGCGATGGCGTGTGACATGCCGCCGATCTCTGGTCAGGTGCCCAGCGAGCCGGATCTGCTGACATTCGCTGCCATTACCGATGATCCGCCGGAGGAGATCGCGGCGGCCGGTCACGACCGATGCTCATCCCGATCTCGCGCGAACCTGGAGGCTTCGTATTAGTCGACCCAGATGGCATTCCGATTAGCCCCCCTGGCATTTCGTGGCCAAAACTTCTGCCTCAGCCCGTGGTTGACGCATGCACCAAAGCAACAGAGTGGTTGAGGGATCGGATGTTCTCGGACGGCGGAAAAAAGAAGGACGTCCCCAATCGCGCTGATCCTGGCTCAGTCATTGAGGGCAATCACCGCACGCGAGAATATGGACCGGACGGAAAACCAGTTAGAGACTTTGACAAGCCGCATCAAGGCTATGAGCGCCCGCATGTTCACGAATGGGACGGTGGCGCGAGAGAGCATCCTGGACGTGATTATTCCCCATGGCCGCAAAGAGGAAATTGACATGAATGGATTGGAAACGCTTGTTGAATCGACTATTGATTCGGTTCATGTTTCAGTGAAAGACAAAAAGGTCTGTATCGAGCTAACTTGCGCTTGGGAAGGAAAGGAACGCAAGAAGATCACTGCAACCGGAGTGGAAGATTTCGTCGCAGATGAGCTAAGACTCTCGAACATTGTTGACAGAGTCCACTGCTTCGCTGCAGCAGATTTTCAAGAAAACATTTCCACAATCACCGATAACTTGTTCTTCTTGATACGGGGTAAAAGCCCAAGCTCCTCTGATCTTGAGTGGGAGCCGTTGAAAGAGAAACTCGGGATGATCAGTTCTGGTATGTTGACGCTACTTGTTGTTGAGCCTGTCTACGGCGTGACGATCATCTTGCTGGCAAGTGAAATTCAACTGGAAGCGATTGGCAGCGACGCCTTTTGAACTGAAGAGCCGGCGACAATCTCCGCTGCGGACGGAGCTTGCTTCCACGCCGGGCCTTGTTCATGACCGTCCGAACAGCTTCCGAACAATCGACGGTCCGAGTAGCCCAGTCAGGAACGGGTGACAGTCATCGAATCAACGACGCCAGCAGATTGCCGCTGCCGATGATCCGTGAATGTGCGTCCATCGTCTTGTTTGTTGGATTCCGCCGATCTCTGACCTTAGGGGGTGCGGATAAAAACTTGGACTGGTTTTATGCTGCAAGTCCAAGGCTCACCCGGTATTCGATGGGGCTGAGGG
>NZ_JBGLYN010000005.1:0-117461 GCF_047304045.1 Variovorax sp. Varisp85 | reverse complement strand
CCACCGCTCCAGCCTCCGCCGCCACCGGAACTCCAGCCGCCCCCACCGCCGCCGCCCATCCGCCCGGCACCTGCGACCAGCGAGACGATGAGCGCGACAAGCGCCGCGATCACCGCGATGGCGATGCTGGTGGTGATGAAGAACACGACCACGCCGACGCCGCCCCCCACGACCACCGTGCCCAGCTTCTTGCCGAGGATGGCGCGCGCGATCGGCGCGCCGATGAAGACGCCGACGAACAGGAAGATCGCGAGGTTCTCCCAGTCGAAGCCACCGCCGCCTCCGCCGCCGTGGCTGCCCGTGTCGCGCGAGGGCTCGGGCAGCGGCTCGCCGTCGACCAGCCCGATGAGCCGGTCCACCGCCGCGTTCAGCCCGCCCGCGAAGTCGTTGCCGCGAAAGCGCGGCTTCATCTCCTCGTCGATGATGCGCACGGCCGCAAGGTCGGGCACCGCGCCTTCGAGCGCCTTGGCGGTGGCGATGCGCATCTTGCGGTCGTCCTTGGCCACGACCACCAGCAGGCCGTCGCCGACGTCCTTGCGGCCGATCTTCCAGGCGTCGCCCACGCGCTGTGTGTAGCTGGCGATGTCCTCGGGCGCGGTGGTCGGCACCATCAGCACCACGATCTGCGAGCCCTTGCGCTGCTCGAAGGCCGCGAGCTTGGTGTCGAGGCCGTTGCGCTGCGCGGCATCGAGCGTGCCGGTCTGGTCAATCACGCGCGCGGTGAGTGCGGGCACCGGCAGCAGGCCTTGCGCGAATGCGCCGCCCATCGTCAGCAGCATGAGTGCCGCCAGGAGGCGCGCGCCCCATTCCAGAAACACCGCGGAACCGGCTTTGCCGGGCCGCTGATGTTGCCCCCGGCGAGGGGGGAGGCGCAGTGACACGAAGTGCACGAAGACTGGGGGAGTTACTTTTTCGGCGCGCTGAAGTCGACCGTTGGCGGCGTGGAAATCTGCGCCTCGTTCTGCACCGAGAAGTTCGGCTTCGGCGCGTAGCTGAAGATCTTGGCCGTGATGTTGGTCGGGAAGCTGCGTGCGAGCACGTTGTACTCCTGCACGCTCTCGATGTAGCGGTTGCGCGCCACGGTGATGCGGTTCTCGGTGCCTTCGAGCGTCACGCGCAGGTCGCGGAAGGCCTGGTTGGCCTTGAGCTCGGGGTAGCGTTCCGCCACCACCATCAGCCGCGACAGCGCCGACGAGAGCTCGCCCTGCGCCTGCTGGAACTTGTTGAAGGCCTCGGGGTTGTTGAGCGTCTCGGGCGAGACCTGGATCGAGGTGGCCTTGGCGCGCGCCTCGATCACCTTGGTGAGCGTGTCCTGTTCGAAGCTGGCCTCGCCCTTCACGGTGGCCACGATGTTGGGCACGAGGTCGGCGCGCCGCTGGTACTGGTTGAGGACCTCGCTCCAGGCCGACTTGCTGGCCTCGTCGAGGGACTGGAACTGGTTGTAGCCGCAGCCGCTCAGGGACACGACAGCCGCAAGGATCAATAGCCAGCGCTTCATCATCATTTGCATTACCTCCGCAGAAGATGCGGAAGGTAGCATAGGTGGCTCGATGTCCCTCGATCCCCTCCACGCCCTGCAGGCCGCCAACCGTGCGGTATTGCCCGTTGCTTCCGACGCCTTCGGCACCCTGCTGGTCGCCGGTGCGACTGGCGCATTGGGGGCGGAACTGCTGCGCCGGCTCGCGGGCAGCCACCGCCATGCCCACACGCGCGTGCTGGCGCGCGAGCCGATCCGCGACGGGCTGCGCGGCGTCGAGACCTGCCTGAGCCCGGCCGAGCCGATCGCGCAATGGCCGCTCACCTCCGCCCACACGGCCATCGTCGCCTTCGACCCGCCGCGGCTGTACCACGACCGCGAACGCGCGCTGTGGGTGCCCGAGCCCTCGGACCTGCCCGCGCTGGCGCGCTGGCTGCGCGCCAGCGGCGTGCAGACGCTGGCCATCGTGCAGCCGCACGACCAGGGCCGGCTGCCCGAGGCGCTCAAGCGCGGGCTCGCGAGCCTCGACGAGCAGGCGGTGGTGGCCTGCGGCTTCGAGCGCGTGATCCTCCTGCGCTCGGCGCGCAAGCCGGCGAACGCGAAGTTCGCCAATCCCCTCGAGCGGCTGGCCGCATGGATGCTGTCCGTCGTGCGCTTCATGGTGCCGAGCAGCGAGCAGCCGGTGCGCGCGTCGAAGGTGGCGGAGCTGGTCGACGTGGCGCTGCGCATCGCGCCGCCGGGCGTGCACGTGGCCGCGCCCGAGATGGTGTGGCAGGCCGCGCAGGGCGACATGCTGGCGGTGGCCGAGCGCTGGCTCAGTCCTGCCGCTTCAGCCGCGCCATTGGCGTAGCAGCTGGGCCGAATCGACCACCAGCCCGAGGTGCAGCGACACCATCGCCAGCGCCGCGCCTTCCAGATGCGGGTCGGTGCCGCGCACGAGGTCGCGCAGCACGATCACGCGGTAGTTGTGGTTGTTGGCGTCGAAGGCCGTGTTGAGCACGCAGCAGTCGGTGAAGCCGCCGTTGAGCACCACCGTCTCGATGCGCTGGTTGCGCAGCAGAAAGTCGAGGTCGGTCGGGTAGAACGCCGACAGCCGGCGCTTGCTGTCCACGCGCATGTCGCCGGGCTCGACGCGCGTGACCCACTCGGTCCACTTCGAGCCTTCGATGGCGTGCGCGTCGGCGTTCGGAATCTCGCCCACGTGCAGCGGAAAGGTGCGCCGCCACGCTGACGGAATGCCGCGGATGTCGTCCACGCCATCGGGGCGCAGCACCGACTTGATGTGCACGATGCGCACGCCCAGCGCGCGCACCTCGTCATGAAAGCTGTCGATGGGCGCCACCACGTCGCGCGCCCGGGGCGCGGGGCAGGGGCAGTCGGGGCTGTCGTCGAGGTGGCCGCGGTGCATGTCGATGGAGACGACTGCCGTGGTCGCGGGGTTCAGGTAGTCGGCGAACTGCGCCGCGTCGAGTTCGCGCTCCTCGTTGTAGACCCAGGCCTTCATCGCCGTTCTTCTCTCACATAGGGTTGACCCAGCGCACCGGGCTCTTCATCGGCGCCGCGCCGCGAGAGAGCGACCCACACCATCACGCCGAGCGTCACCGCATACGGCGTCATCATCACGAAGTACTGCGGCAGTTGCACGCCGGCCGCGGCCAGCTGCGGAATCAGCGCTTCGATGCAGCCGAACAGCACGGCGCCCGCCAGCGCCTTCCACGGCGACCAGCGCGCGAAAATCACCAGGCCCACCGCGATCCAGCCGCGCCCACCCGTCATGCCGGCGATCCACAGCTTGGTGCTGACCACCGAGATGTACGCGCCCGCCAGCCCCACGAGGGCCGAGCCTGCGAGCACGGCAGCGAAGCGCCATGCCGTCACGCGAATGCCGGCCGCGTCCGCCGCCTGCGGGTTCTCGCCCACGGCGCGCAGCCGCAGGCCGGTGGAGGTGCGTGCGAAGAACCACGCCACCGCGCCGAAGATCGGCAGCGTGAGCCACACCATCGCGTTCTGCTCGAAGAGCTTGCCCACGACCGGCAGCAGCGACAACGGCCACAGTGCCATCGCGCCGATGCCTTCGGTGGCATGGTTGGTCCAGTCGGCCATCGAGCCGACCAGCGCCGTGAGCCCCTGGCAGAAGAACACCAGCGCGAGCCCGGCAATCACCTGGTTCACGCGCAACCAGATCACCATCACCGCGAACAGCACCGACACCATGCCGGCCGCCAGCATCGCGAGCACCAGCGACACCGCCGGCTGCCCGATGGCGATCTGCGCGCCGATGCCGGCCAGCGCGCCGACCAGCATCAGCCCTTCGGCGCCGAGCGAGAGCACGCCCGCGCGCTCGCTGATGATCAGGCCCAGTGCGGCCAGCGCATACGGCACGGCGAAGTCCGGCGTGCTCGCGAGCCAGTTGAGAACGATGCTGACGCTCATGCTACGGCCTCCCCGCCCACCCGGCGCAGCCGGTGACGAATGAAGAAGTCGCTCGACGCCACGCACACCACGATGACCGCCTGGATCAGCTGCACCATGGAGAACGGCACCTGGTAGAACACCTGCAGGCTGCGGCCGGTGATGAACAGCGCCGCCACCAGCAGCGCCACCACCGTGGCCGCGAGCGGGTTGTTGCGCGCGAGGAAGGCAATGAGGATGCCCGAGAAGCCATAGCCCTGGTAGAAGGCCTGCGTGAGCCGGCCCTCTTGCCCGGCGACCACCGCGAAGCCCGCGAGCCCGGCCATCGCGCCCGACAGCAGCACCGCGCCATAAATAGTGCGCCGCACCGGTACGCCGTTGGCATGCGCCACGCGCGGGTTGGCATCGACGAAGCGCAGATACAGCCCCACGCGGCTCACGCTCACCAGCCACCACGCCAGCAGCGCGACTACGCCTGCGAGCAGGATCGAACTGCCGATGCCCGCACCCAGCTCGGGCAACCGCTCGAACACGCGAAACTGCGGCGAGTAGGGGAAGTTGTCCTTCGGGTCCTTCCAGCTGCCATAGACCAGATGCAGCAGGAAGTTGGCCGCCATGTAGTTGAGCATCAGCGTCGAGATGATCTCGTTCACGCCGAGCTTCAGCTTGAGCCACGAAGGCCCCAGCACCCACAGCAGGCCGCAGCCGATGGCAGCCGCGAACATCAGCGGCAGGCGCAGGTTTTCGGGGCCGATCTGCCACATCGAGACGGTGGTCGCGCCGATGGCGCCCCAGATCATCTGGCCTTCGAGCCCGAGGTTCCAGAAGCGCGCGCGGAAGGCGATGGAGCCCGCGAGGCCGACGAGGATCATCGGCGCGGCCTGGAACAGCACGGCGCGGAAGTTCTGGCCGTCGAAGAAGGTCTGCATCACGAACTCGTTCGCGAGTTCGTCGACCGGTACGCCCGCTGCCACGAGGATCGCAGCGGAGATGGCGAAGCCCACGAGCAGGGCGGCCGCGAGGATCAGCGCCTGCCAGCGCCAGGCCATGTGCTGGCGGATCTCGAGCGCGTAGCGGCGGCCGGCGAGCGGCGGGGTCTTGGGAGGATGTGCCATGTCGGCTGCCAACGCTGTTTCAGCCATGGTCCACCATCGCCTGTCCGATGGCTTGCCGGTCGGCGGGCTGCGCGAATTCGCCGGCGATGCGACCGCGCGCCATCACGCCCACGCGGTCGGCCAGCTGCAGCACCTCGTCGAGGTCTTCGCTGATCAGCAGCACGGCGGCGCCGCTGTCGCGCGCGGCGCGCAGCCGCGCATGCACCTCGGCGCTGGCGCGCACGTCGAGCCCGCGGCTCGGGCTGTGCGCGAGCACCAGCGTGGGCGACTTGCCGAACTCGCGCGCCAGCACGAGCTTCTGCGCATTGCCGCCCGAGAGCAGTGCGGCCTTCTGCGCGACCGAGCGCACGCCCTGCACGTCGAAGGCGCGCACGGCTTCCTGCGTGTCGCTCTGGATGCGGTTGCGGCGCAGGCGCCACACGGGGCCGTAACGGCCGGTGTGCACGCGGCCGATGGCGTAGTTCTCGGCTACCGAGAGGCCACCCGCGAGCGCGAGCCCGTAGCGGTCGGCCGGAATGGCGGCAATGCCGATGCCGCGGCGTGCCGATGCGGCCATGGTCTTCAGGTCGCCGTGGCCTTCGAGCCGGATCTCGCCTTCGGTGCCTTCGCCCGGCAGGCCCATGATCGCGCCCGCCAGCTCGCCCTGTCCGTTGCCGCCGACACCGGCGAGGCCGTAGATTTCACCGGCGTGCAGTTCGAGATCCACGCCGTCGAGCACGCGCCGGCCTTCGGGCGAGGCCGGCGTGCGCAGTCCGCGCACGGACAAGCGCACCGGGCCACGCGATATGGTCGAGGCCTGGAAGCCTTGCATTGCAATCGACTCGCCCACCGTGAGCTTCACCAGCTCGGCAACAGAGGCTTCGTTGGGCCGCAGCGTGGCCACCGTGCGCCCGCCGCGCATCACCGTCACGCGGTCGGCATACGTCTTCACGTCGGCCATCTTGTGCGTGACCAGCACCACGGCCGCCCCGGCGCGCGCCAGCCCTCGTACCGTTTGCAGCAGGCGCGAGGCCTCCTGGTCGGTCAGCACGGCCGTGGGCTCGTCGAGGATCAGGATGCGTGCGCCCGCGAGCAGCACCTTGAGGATCTCGACGCGCTGCTGTTCGGCAATCGAAAGCGCATCGATGCGCTTCGACGGATCGATGTCGAAGCCCAGCTCCGAGGCCTTGTTGCGAATGTCGCGCTCGATCTCGCGAAGCCGCTCGCCATGGCTTTGAAACTCGGCCGGCGGCGGTGCCGTGAGCAGAATGTTCTGCGCCACCGTGAAAGGCCGCACCAGCTTGAAATGCTGGTGAACCATGCCGATACGGTGCTTCGCTGCGTCGCGCGGACCGGCGAAGCGCACCGCGTTGTCGTCCACCAGCAGTTGCCCGACCTCGGGCGCATAGAGCCCGGCCGCGATGTTCATCAGCGAAGACTTGCCCGCGCCGTTCTCGCCCAGCAACGCATGCACCTCGCCCCAGCGCGCGGCAAAGTGAGCGTCGGTCAATGCCGCGAAGCCGTCGAAGGACTTGCGGATGCCGGTGAGTTCGAGCGCATTGGGCATGAGGTTCCGGAGGCCTTGCTTGCTTACTTCTGCGTGACCACGCCCTTGACGAACCAGTCCATCTTCCACAGGTCCGCATCGGACAGCACCGCGCCCTTGGCCACGCGCTCCTTGCCGTCGCGGTCGGCGAGCGGGCCGGCGTAGACCTGCTTGCCCTTCATGATCGCGTCGCGCTCGGCGGTGATGAGCGTGGCCTTGTCCTTGGGCACCGCGGGGCCAAACCCCGCAATGTCGGTGCCGCCGTCCTTCATCTCGATGAAGGCTCCGTATGGCGAAGGCTTCCATCCACCCGCCATCACCTTCTTCAGTTCGGGCGTCAGGAAGCGGTCCCACACCCACACCGACGAGCACAGCGTGGCCTTGGGCGCGAACTGGCGCAGGTCGCGGTGGTGGCCGGTGCCGTACACGCCGCGTTCCTGCGCGACGATCTGCGGCGTGGGGCTGTCGACGTGCTGGCCGATCACGTCGGCGCCCTGGTCGATCAGCGCGGCGGCGGCGGCGCGTTCCTTCACCGGGTCGTTCCAGGCGCCGGTGTAGATCACGTTGACCGTGGCGTTCGGGTTCATCTTCTGCGCGCCGAGAGCGAAGGCGTTGATGGTCCAGTTCACCACGCCGAAGGGATTGGCCGCGACGAAGCCGAGCTTGCCGGTCTTCGACGCCGCGCCGGCCGCCATGCCGCAGAGATACTGGCTCTCGTAGGTGCGGCCGTAGAAGGATTCGAGGTTGCTGCCGTTGGTGGTGCCCGAGCCGTTGAGGAAGGCCACGTCGGGGTACTTGGCTGCCAGGTCCTTGAAGCTGTCGGAGTAGCCGAAGGCCGTGCCGATCACGATGTTGGCGCCGCGCTGGATGAACTTCTCGGCCGCGGGCTTGATGGCCGAGGCGTCTTCCGGCACGTTCTCGACGAACTGGATCTTCTGGCCGATTTCCTTCTCGACCTTCGCTCGGGCTTCGTCGAAGGCCTGCGTCCAGCCGCCGTCGTTCTTCGGGCCGAAGTAGAGCATCGCGATCTTCGGCTTGTCCTTCAGCGTGAAGCCATCGGCGGCCGCGGCGGGCAGCGTGGTGAAGAACGCGCCGCCGGCCGCGATGGTCATCGCGAGGCCCAGGCCGGGAGTGAGGGTGCGCAGCTGCTGCATGGAACTACCTTTGGTGAGGGGCTTTGAAGAAAGGGAGGGACGAGAAAATCGAAAACGGGCAGTGCGCGTCACATCATGAAGTTGATGCGGAACACATTGCCCTCGGGGTCCAGCAGCACCGACTGGTACCAGTTGTAGTAGGTGACGTACGGCGGCTTGACGAGCGTGGCACCCGCTTCGAGCGCAACGGGCACCATGCGGTCGACGTCGGCTTGGCTGTCGACGTCGATGTTCAGCAGGAACTTGACGCCGCGCGTGTCGGAGAACTCGGCGAGGTGCAGCAGTTCGTAAGCATCGAGCGCGTTGAAGCCCAGGCTCGACTTGCCGGTGTCCAGCCCGCGGAAGATCGGCGAGCGGATCGCCTCGATCTCGGCGAAGCCGAACACGCGCTGGTAGAAGCCGCTGAGTGCGACCACGTCCTTCGCGAAGACGTTGACGTAAGACAGGTGGGCCATGCGTTCAGGCCGTCACTTTGGTGCCGCCGAAGGTCGTCTGCTTGACGAACTTCGATGTGAGGTGGTCGCCCGATGAGATGGGCGCGTACTTCGCCTCTTCGCCCGGCGCGAGGCAGCTCGGCAGGCACTCGACCATCGCGTCGTAGTTGGGCTGATGGAAGAACACCAGCGACTGCCGGCGATTGGTGCTCGCCACCTCGAACGGCGGATTGATCACGCGGTGCAGCGTGGACACCCATTGGTCGTTGGTCCACTGCATCATGAGGTCGGCGATGTTGACCACCAGGCCGCCTTCGACCTGCGGCACGTCGACCCACTGGCCGGCTTTGTTGAAAACCTGCAGGCCCTTGTCGTCGGGCAGCACGATGGTGAGGCTGCCGTAGTCGCTGTGCGCGCCCGCACGCAGCTGGCCGGGCAGCGGCTGTTCGCGCTGGGGCGGATAGCTCAGCACGCGGAACATGCTGATGTGCCTGTCGATCTTGTCGTCGAAGAAGGTCTCGGGCAGCGACAGGCCGAGCGCGAAGACGCGCATCAGCGAGCGCGAAAGATCGCTCATCGCCTCGAAGTAGCCTTCATAGGCTTCGCGGAAACCTTCGATGGGCGGCCAGCTGTTGGGCTCGAAGTGCGGTCCGGCGGCGGGACCGCGGTGGTAGTCGTCGTTCGGCACGTTCGACGGGCCGATGGAGAACGATTCCTTCAGGTCGCCCGGCGCCGCTTCTTCGAGGCTGTACGAAAGGCCTTCCTCGCCCACTGCGCTGTAGCCGCGCACCGCGTCTTCGCGCGGGCGATCGACCTTGCGCTTCTCGCCCAGCGGCATGTCGAAGAACCTGCGCGAGAGCGACGACACGCGCGAGATCAGCTCGGGCGAAATGCCGTGGTTGGTGATGACCAGGAAGCCGATGCTGCGGCAGGCCGCATCGACCTTCTTCGCGACCTCGGCCTTGCCTTCGGCAGTGCCGGCGAAGTGGGGCGCGAGATCGATGATGGGGACGGACAGCAGGGTCATGGCAGGTTCCTCATGCTTGGCATGCCTTTCGCCATGCAACGTCTGTGCCAGTTGGACCAAATGGACAAAACGCATCCGTCGCGTCAGCATGGTGCGCAACCTTGCGCCGCGAAGGCAACTGCGGCGCAAGGCGATGCACCGTGGCCTTACAGTGGTGCGCCGTCTGCCGATTCATGAACAAGAGCGAGGGAAGATGCCGAAGACCAAAGCGCTGGCCGCAAGCGCCAGCAAAGAGAGCCCGGTGCGCAAGCGCGCCAAGCCCGCGGTGCGCAGCGCGTCCGCGGTGAACCGCCGGCTGCGCCAGATCGAGGACAAGCGCAGTGCGATCCTTGGCGCGGCGCTGGGGTTGTTCTCGCGCTTCGGCCTGCACGGCACGTCGATCGACCAGGTGGCGGCGCGCGCCGATGTGTCGAAGAGCAACCTGCTCTATTACTTCGCGAACAAGGAAGAGCTTTACGTCAATGTGCTGCGCGACCTGCTGGCGCTGTGGCTCGAACCGCTGCGCGGCTTCAGCGCCGAGCAGGACCCGGGCGAGGCCATCGGCGGCTACATCCGCCGCAAGCTGGTGGTGTCGCGCGACCGGCCCGATGCGTCGCGGTTGTTCTGCCTTGAAATGATCCAGGGCGCGCCGCTGCTGCGCGATGAACTCGACCGTGAGCTGCGCACGCTGGTGGAGAAAAAATCGGAAGTGATTCGCGCGTGGATCGAGGCCGGCAAGCTGGCGCCGGTCGACCCGCATCACCTGATTTTCGCGCTGTGGGCGGTGACGCAGCACTACGCGGACTTCGGCGTGCAGGTGCAGGCGCTGACGGGCCACACGCTGGACGATGCGGCGTTCTTCGAGCAGACCGTGGAGAGCGTTCAGCGCATCGTGCTGCAAGGCGTTACGCCCCGCTGAATCTTGCCTTGCTCCCTCCCCCTCTGGGGGAGGGTTGGGGTGGGGGCAAGCAGCGTGTCCATCGAGCGCTCTGCCTGCCCCCATCCCAGCCTTCCCCCAGAGGGGGAAGGAGCAATTCAAAGGCATTGCCTGCGAATGCAGAAGGGTAAGAAGCGTCAGTGCTGCGGCGGCGCAGCGATCTCGTGATAGCTCCTGTCGAAGTAGATCAGCCCCTGCGCCGCGCCACCGATGGCAATCGCCACCGCTTCGCAGAACAGCACGTCATGCGTGCCCGCGCTCGTTGAATGCACCACGCGGCAGTCGAAGGACACGGCCGCGTCGTCGAGCATCGGCGAGCCCGTGGTCTTGTGGCTCCAGTTGCCGGCGGCGAAGCGTTCGTCCATCGGCGTCTTGCCGCCGAACAGCGCGGAGAGCGACTGGTGCCCCGCGGCCAGCACGTTCACGCACAGCACGCCGTTGGCCTTGAACGCCGGATACACCGAGGCCGAGCGGTTCAGGCACACCAGCAGCGTCGGCGGTTCGTCGGTCACGCTGCACACGGCCGAGGCCGTGAAGCCGGCGCGGCCTGCGGGGCCGTCGGTGGTGATGATGTTCACCGCGGCGCCCAGGCGCGCCATTGCATTGCGGTAGTCGGCCTTCGGCAGGCCCGTAGGCAGGCCGGGTGGGTTCGATGCTGCAGGGTGGGAGGCCATGGCGTTCAGCATGTCGTGACTCTTTCAGGCCAGCACACAGGCCTCGTCGAAGGGCAGCCGCGGCAGGCGGCCGAACACCTTCGACGCATCACCGTGGCCCAGGTTGATGAGGAAGTTGGTGGTCCAGTCGGTGCCCTCGAAGAAGGCGGCATCGACCTTCGCCTTGTCGAAGCCCGACATCGGCCCGGCGTCGAGGCCGCCCGCGCGCGCGGCGAGCAGCAGGTAGCCCGCCTGCAGGCTGGCATTGCGGAAGGCGGTCTCGTGCGCGGCCTCTGGGCTGCCGGTGAACCAGCTGCGCGCGTCGGCATGCGGGAACAGCGTGGGCAGCTTGTCGTAGAACCTGCGGTCCCATGCGGCGATGACCGTGACGGGTGCGGCCATTGTCTTGTCGAGGTTGCCCTTGGAGAGCGCCGGTGCGAGGCGCTGTTTGCCTTCAGGCGTGCGCACGAACACGAAGCGGGCAGGCGAGCAGTTGGCCGAGGTCGGGCCGAGGCTTGCGAGCGCGTAGATCTGCTGCAGTTGTGCATCGGTGACCGGTTCGCCGGTCCAGCCGTTGTGGCTGCGCGCGCCGGTGAAAAGCAGCGACAGCGCGGCGTCGTCGAGAGTGGTGGAAAGCGTTTGGGTCATGCGGGAACGGCGGGTGCGCTGACCCGGGAAAGAAAGTCGAGCAGGCTGCGGTTGAAGGCTTCGGCCTCGGTCACGCTGTGGGCATGGCCGCCGTGCGGCATGAAGTCGAGCGTGACGTCGCGCAGGCCATCGGCCAGGCGCTGCGAGCAGGTCCAGGGCACGAGCGCGTCGTCCTTGGCTGCGGCGACCAATGCAGGGGCGGCGATGTCGGCGAGGCGCGCGTCGATGTCGAAGGCCCGCAGCGCGGCGATGCGCGCGCGCATGTTGGCTTCGCCGGGGAAATGCGCGAAGGCGTGGTCGACTTCGTCGGCGACGCGCTGCGCGTGTTCGGCGCACCAGGCAGCCGGGTACAGGAAGATCGGTTGTGCTTCCACGTATGCGCGCGGGCCGCAGGCGCCGAGCAGAGCGAGCCGCGCGTCGAAGCAGCGCGCCGAATGCGGATTGGGCTGGGACCATGCATTGATGAGCACGAGACTCGCGATGCGCGAGGGCGCATCCAGCGCGAGCTGCAGGCCCACCAGGCCGCCGAGCGCGTGGCCCGCGAAGTGGCATTGCGAAGTCTTCGTGGCATCGAGGATGTCGAGCACGTCCTGCGCCATGTGTTCGATGGCATACGCATCGGGCAGCGCAGCGGGGCTGCGGCCCGTACCGCGCTGGTCGTATGCGATGACGCGGTGCCCGGCGGCGACCAGTGCGCCGAGCTGCGGCTGCCAGAAACCCGCCGAGCCACCGAGGCCGGACGACAGCAGCACGGTGGCCGCCGCATCGGCCGGCCCATGCACTTCGTAGTGCAGCGACGGCATGAGTGTCAGGCCTTCTTGCCGACGTGTGCGATCGAGGCGATCTCGATCAGCGCATCGGGCTTCACGAGGCCGCACTGGATGCAGTAGCGCGCGGGCTTGGTGCCGGGAAAGAACTCGGCATACACCGCGTTGATCTTCGCGTAGTCGGCCCAGTCCTTGAGCATGATCTGGTTGAAGGTCACGTCGTCCATGGTGCCGCCCGCGGCTTCGACCACGCCCTGGATGATGGTGAGTACATGCCTTGCCTGTGCGCTCGCGTCGCCGACGTGGACCACGTTGTTGTCCTTGTCGAAGGGCAGCGTGCCCGACACGTAGAGCACGCCGTCGGCGAGCGTGCCGGGGACGTAGGGGGCGAGCGGTACGCCGGTGCCGGGCGGGATGATGGCTTGCTTGGGCATGAGGGGAGGCTCCTTGAAGTGAATCAGGCGATGGCCGTTTCGGCCGGTGCGGGTTGGGTGATCGATGAAGGCGCGAAGATGCGGCAGAAGTCGTCCACCGTGGAGACCCATCCGAAGAAGGTCTCGACGTTGTAGACCGATGCCTTCTGGATCGCAGGGCCGCCGAGTTCGTGCGTGGCGTCTTCGAGCATCACGGCGAAGTATTCGAGGTGGAAGGCATCGCGCAGCGTCGATTCGACGCACACGTTGGTCGCGATGCCGGTGAACACCAGGTGGCGGATGCCGCGTGCACGCAGCGTGCTGTCGAGCGTGCTGTTGAAGAAGCCGCTGTAGCGCGTCTTCGGCACGACGATGTCGCCGGGCTGTGGCTTCATCTCTTCGATGAGGTCGTAGTCCCAGCCGCCCTTGGCGAGGAACTTGCCCTGCAGCTCGGGCCTGGCGCGCATGGTCTTGAGCGCGTTCGACTTGTGCCAGTTCGGCGAGCCGGGGCCGCCGGCTTCGATGTACGCCGCGTCCCAGCCGTTCTGCAGGAACACAACGAGCATGCCGGCCGCGCGTGCCGCTGCGATGGTGCGCGCGATGTTCGCGATGGTGCCTTGCGCGCCCGAGATGTCGAAGCCTGCCGAGTCGACATACCCGCCGATGGAGGCGTAGGCGTTCTGCATGTCGACGACGATCAGCGCGGAATCGGTCGCGTGCAGCGCCAGTGGCTCGGGGCGCGCGGGCAGCACCTGCGGTGCGGGGGCGCCGGGCAGCCGCGGTGCGCCAACAGGGATGTTCGATGTGAGAGTCGTGTTGCGTGCGGGAGTGCTCACGTGATGCTCCTGCTCAGGCCGCGAGGCGCTCGGGCTCGGCCTGCGAAGGCACGGGGCTCTGCACATGCGCGCGGCTCTTCATGAGCGGCTGGATGCGCTCGCCGAAGGCTTCGACGCCCTGCACGAAATCGTCGAAGGTCAGCAGCACGCCTTCGGTGCCGGGCACCTCTGCCATTTCGTCGAGCAGGCGCGCGACGGTGGCGTAGGAGCCGACCAGCGTGCCCATGTTGATGTTGACGGCGGAGGTCGGGTCGGCCATCTGGCGCACGTTGGTGTCGGCGCCCGACTTGGTGTCGGCTGCGCCCTGCTGGCCCAGCCATGCAATCGCTTCATGGTCGGCGCCGGCCTTGTAGTGCTCCCACTTGGCGCGCGCGGCGTCGTCGGTCTCGTCGGCGATCACCATCATCAGCACGTAGGTGGTGACGCTGCGGCCGGTCTTCGCGGTGGCCTCGATGAGCTTCTCGGCCGCGGGCGCGAAGGCCTTGGGCGTGTTCACGCCCTTGCCGAAGCAGAAGTTGTAGTCGGCGTACTTGGCCGAGAACTCCATGCCCGCGTCGCTCTGGCCGGCGCAGATCACCTTCATGTCGGCCTGCGGCTGCGGGCTCAGGCGGCAGTCGTCCATCTTGAAATGGTCGCCCTTGAAGTCGGACTGGCCGGTGCCCCAGAGGTCGCGCAGCACCTGGATGTATTCGCTGAGGTACTGGTAGCGCGTGCCGAAGAACTGGTCGCCGGGCCACATGCCCATCTGCGAGTACTCGGGCCGCTGCCAGCCGGTGACGAGGTTGAGGCCGAAGCGGCCATTGGAAATGGAGTCGATGGTCGACGCCATGCGCGCCACGATGGCCGGTGGCATCACCAGCGAGGCGGCCGTGGCAAACAGCTTGATCTTGCTGGTGACGGCGGCGAGGCCGGCCATCAGCGTGAAGGATTCGAGGTTGTGGTCCCAGAACTCCGTCTTGCCGCCGAATCCGCGCAGCTTGATCATGGACAGCACGAAGTCGACACCGTAGCGCTCGGCCTTCAGGGTGATCTGCTTGTTGAGTTCGAAGCTGGGCTTGAACTGCGGCGCGTTTTCGGAAAGCAGCCAGCCGTTGTTGCCGATGGGAATGAAGATGCCGACGTTCATGGAAGCGCTCCTGTTGCGAGGTTGCGAAGCTCCTTGCATGCGCCGTGCCAGTTGAATAAGTTGTTTTGAATCAATGGATTAGGGAAAAATCGCATCCATGTTTTGACCATTTGGTCCAAAGTGGAGCAGGTGTTCTGCCGGGATTGCGGCAGCACGGTGCAGCATGGACCAAAGAGGTGCAGTGCCGCCGTCACGCACGGCGCGGCAAAATCACGCCATGCCCAAGACCCCACTCCGCGCCGCCGCGGCCATCGGCGGCACTGCCGACGACGTCGAAGCGGCCTTCTACGAAGCGCTGCAGCGCGGCGACATCGACGCGCTGATGGCCTGCTGGGCCGACGAGGACGAGGTGTTCTGCGTGCATCCGGGGGGCCCGCGGCTGGTGGGGGCCGTGGCGATCCGCGCGGCCTTCGAGCAGATGTTCGGCAACGGCGCGATCCACGCCACGCCGGCGCGGGTGCGCAAGATCGAGTCGCTCGCCAGCGCCGTGCACAACGTGCTCGAACGCATCGAGGTGCTCACGGCCGAGGGCCCGCGCCATGCCTTCGTGCTGGCCACCAACGTCTATCACAAGACCGTCCAGGGCTGGCGCATGGTGGCGCACCATGCAAGTCCGGGCAGTGCGCGCGAACCGGACGAAGCGAACGATCCGCCCCAGGTCCTGCACTGATGTCTTCCTTCGTCGCCACCTCCGGTCCCGTTTCCGCGCCCCAGCCGCTGGACTACGCGGCGCCGCGCTGGCTGCCCGGCGGCAACCTGCAGACCATCTGGGCCGCGCTCTATGCGAAGCGCTTCGACGGGCCGGCCCCGGTCTACCGGCGCGAGCGCTGGCCCACGCCCGACAGCGACTTCATCGACGTCGACTTCGTCGATGCGCCAATGCCGGGCCCGAGGCCGTTGCTGGTGCTGTTCCACGGGCTCGAAGGCTCGTCGCGCAGCCACTACGCCGAAGCCTTTGCCGCATTCGCCGCATCTCGCGGCATGGCCTTCGCCGTGCCGCATTTCCGCGGCTGCAGCGGCGAGCTGAACCTGGCGCCGCGCGCTTACCACTCGGGCGACTTCGAGGAGATCGGCTGGATCCTCGCGCGCATGCGCGACCAGCATGCACGCAAGGGCGGCGGGCCGGTGCTGGCGGCGGGCGTGTCGCTCGGCGGCAATGCGCTGATGCGCTGGGCCTCGGAGGCGGGCGAGAGCGCCTCCGGCGTGGTGAGCGCCGTGGCATCGGTCAGCGCGCCGCTCGACCTCGCGGCGGGCGGCGAAGCCATCGGGCAGGGCTTCAACCGGCTGGTCTACACGCGCATGTTCCTCGCGACCATGAAGCCCAAGGCGCTGGCCAAGCTGGAGCAGTTCCCGGGGCTGTTCGACCGCGAGCGGCTGATGTCGTCGCGCAACCTCTACGACTTCGACAACGTCTTCACCGCCCCGCTGCACGGCTTTCGCGATACCGAGGACTACTGGACGCGCGGCTCGGCCAAGCCGCACCTGGCCTCGGTGCGCGTGCCCGCACTGGTGGTGAACGCCCGCAACGACCCGTTCATTCCCGCGGCGAGCCTGCCGAAGCCCGGCGAGGTCGGCGCGCATGTCACGCTGTGGCAGCCCGCGCACGGCGGGCACGTCGGCTTTCCGATGGGCCCGCCGCCGGGGCATGTGCGCGGCATGCCGGAGCGGGTCGGCGGCTGGCTGGCAACGCACGTCTGAGGGCGAGCAAAATAGCGCGATGGACGACATCGTCAAACAAGCCCTCGCCAAATGGCCCAACGTGCCGCACTGTTACGGCTGGCTCGGCCTCGACGCGCGCGGCAACTGGTACATGCGCGACGACCGCACCCAGGCCATGGGCCCGTTCCGCGCGGCCAAGGGCTCGATGCTCAGGCACGACAAGCTGATCGACTTCATCCACCGCAACTACGAGCACGACGACGAGGGCCAGTGGTTCTTCCAGAACGGGCCGCAGCGCGTGTATGTGGAGCTGGAGGCTGCGCCGCTGGTGTGGCGCGTGGCCGAAAAGGAGGGCGGTGGGTTCACCGTCACGTCCCACACCGGCAAGGCGGTGGAGGTGTCGGGCTGCCTGCTCGATGGTGAAGGCCGGCTCTATCTGGTCTCGCCCCTCGGGCTTGGACTGGTGCACACGCAGGACGTGGGCATCGCCGCCGAGGCGGTCGAGCGAGGCCTGTGGACGCCGGAGGCGGTGCAGGCCAGCGAACTGCCCGACCGCTTCGGCCATGTGCTGAGCCCGGCGCAGCGCCATGCCGGCACGGCTTCCGCGCCGGCGAAGCCCTGAACTCCGCAGCCTGCCGATCCGCCAATGAAGAAAGCCGGCGCTGGGCCGGCTTCTTCGTGTGACTAGGGGAAACGCTTACTTGGCAGGAGCACTGGCCGCAGAGGCTGCGCCTTCAGCGGGGGCTGCGGCTGCCGGGCGGTCGGGCACCGGGAACTTGGCGCCGCCGGCATTGGCCATGTAGACCACGGCGCGGCCCACTTCGAGGTCTTCGAAGTCGCCGCCACCTTGCGCGGGCATGGCGCCCTTGCCCTTCAGGGCATGTTCGAGGAGGGTGGCATAGCCCTGGCCGATGCGCGGGCCCCAGGCGGCCGCGTCCTGGAAGTGCGGTGCGCCGGGAATGCCGGGCGCGCCGTGGCAGGCGACGCACTGGGCCTTGAACACGGCCTCGCCTGCAGCGAGCGGGCGGTTGGCGTCTCGGATCTCGATGGTGCCGACCTTCCTGAGGCGTTCGGCCACTTCGCGGTCGCGCGCTTCCTTGGTCACGCCGTAGAGCGCCATGTTGTCGCCTTCCGCGGTGCCGGCGGGCTTGGTGCCCGAGACCACGTAGGAGACAAGACCCACGATGATCAGGATCGGGGCAATGAAGGAGAAAAATACCGCGAGCAGCAGTTGCTTCGGGTTCTTGATCGGCCCGGTGTGGGCTTCTTCTGTGGCCTGGTAATGCGGGTCTGCGCTCATTGGCGTCCTCAATAACGGGGGCTCGTCGGGGGGCTTTTCCTAACCAACCGGCGATTATAGAGAGGCCCCTTGCCCGAAGGGACAAGGGACCACCCTTATCGAGCGCCTCGGCGCATCAACCCTTGTCGCGTGCGGCCCAGCCGCCGCCCAGCGTCTTGTACAGCGTGACCTGGTTCTGCAACTGCAGCAGGCGTGTCGTCACGGCCGATTGCTGCGCGGTGAACAGCGAGCGCTGCGCGTCGAGCAGATCGAGCGCGCTGGCGATGCCGTTGCGGTAGCGCAGGTCGGAGAGCTTGAATCGCACGGCTTCCGCGTCGGCCTGCGCACGCTGCGCGCGCACCTGCTCGCCCAGGGTGGCGCGGCCCGCGAGCGCATCGGCCACTTCGCGGAACGCCGTCTGGATCGACTTCTCGTACTGCGCCACCGCGATCTCGCGCCCGGCCTTGGCCGAGTCGAGCGTGGCGATGTTGCGGCCGGCATTGAAGATCGGCAGTGTCACCGACGGCGCGAACGACCAGGCCTTGGAGCCGCGGTCGAACAGGCCCGAGAACTCGCTGCTCGCGGTGCCGATGGAACTCGTCAGCGACACGCGCGGGAAGAAGTTCGCGCGCGCGGCGCCGATGTTGGCGTTGGCCGCGATCAGCTGCTGCTCGGCCGAACGGATGTCGGGCCGCTCGGCCAGCAGGTCCGAAGGCAGGCCGGCCGGCACGTCGGGCATCGGCTGGATGCCGTCGAGACCCTTGACCCCGCCCGCCGTGGCTTCGGCCGGCACCGGCGCGCCCAGCAGCAGGGCGAGGGCGTTCTCGTCCTGCAGGCGCGCACGCTGCTGCTGCGCATAGGAAGCGCGCGCCGTTTCCAGCAGCGAGTTCGCGGCCTGGAAGTCGAGCTCCGACGACACGCCGTTGTCGAAGCGCATCTTCGTGAGGCGCACCGACTCCTCGCGCGTGACCATCGTCTGGCGCGTGATCTCCAGCAACTCGTCGTCGGCCAACAGCGTGAGCCAGCCGTTGGCGACCGACGCGATCAGGCTGATCTGCACCGCCTTGCGCGTCTCGTCCGTAGCGAGGTACTGCGCCAGCGCCTGGTCCTTCAGCGCGCGGATGCGGCCGAAGAAGTCGATTTCCCAGGACGTGAAGCCGACGCTGACGCTGTACTGCGAGGCCACGCTGCCGGCGCTGCTGTTGTAGACCTGAGCCGGGTTGGGGCTCGAGCGCGAGCCGCTGCCCGTCAGGCCGAGTGCCGGGAACAGATTCGAGCGCTCGATCTGGAACTGCGCGCGCGCCTGCTCGATGTTGAGCACCGACACCCGCAGGTCGCGGTTGTTCGTGAGCGCCGTCTGGATCAGGCCTGCGAGCCGCGGGTCGGTGAAGAAGTCCTGCCAGGGCAGGTCGGCCGCGGCCTGGCCGGGCGGTTGCGCCGGGTCGCCCGGGAAGGTGGTCGGCACCGGCGCCGCGGGACGCTCGTAGGTCGGAATCAGCGAGCAGCCGGCCAGCAGCATTGCCGCGGCCAGGGCTGTGGGGATCAATTTTTTAGTCATGTGCTTTCTCTTCCGTGATGCCGGCGGCTTCCGCATGCCGCTTGTCGACCTCATGCTGGCGCGCACTGCCCTTGAACAGCGTGCGCACCACGACGAAGAACACCGGAACGAAGATCACGGCGAGTGCCGTACCCGTCACCATGCCGCCGAGCACACCCGTGCCGATGGCGCGCTGGCTGGCCGAACCGGCGCCCGAGGCGATCACCAGCGGCACCACGCCCAGGCCGAAGGCCAGCGAGGTCATGATGATCGGGCGGAAACGCAGATGGGCTGCGGCCAGCGCCGCTTCGATGACGCCCTTGCCCTGCGCCTGCAGATCCTTGGCGAACTCGATGATCAGAATCGCGTTCTTCGCCGAGAGGCCGATGATGGTGATCAGCCCCACCTGGAAGTACACGTCGTTCGAATAGGCGCGCAGCATCGTGGCCAGCAGCACGCCCAGCACGCCGAGCGGCACCACCAGAATCACCGACAGCGGGATCGTCCAGCTTTCGTACAGCGCGGCCAGGCACAGGAACACCGCCAGGATCGCGAAGCCGTACAGGATGATGGCCTGCGAACCCGCGAGCTTTTCTTCACGCGACTGGCCGGTCCATTCGAAGCCGAAGCCTTGCGGCAGCTGCTTGGCCAGCTTTTCCATCTCGGCCATGGCGGCGCCCGTGCTGAAGCCCGCGGCGGCGGAGCCGCTGATGCGTATCGCGGGATAGCCGTTGTAGCGCACCGTCTGTGTGGCGCCCGTGACCCACTTGGTGGTCGCGAAGGCCGACAGCGGCACCGGCTGGCCCTGCGTGTTGCTGGCGTTCAGCTTGAGCAGGTCGTCGGGCTGCATGCGTGCGGGCGCATCGGCCTGCACCACCACGCGCTGGAGGCGGCCGCGGTTCGGGAAGTCGTTGATGTAGCTCGAACCCAGGCCCGTCGACAGCGTTGCGTTGATCGCATCGAAGGTCACGCCCAGGGCGCTGGCTTTGTCGCGGTCGATGTCGATCTGCAGTTGCGGCGCGTCTTCCAGGCCGTCGGGGCGAACCTGCGTCAGGATCTTGCTCTGCGAAGCCATGCCCAGCAGCTGGTTGCGTGCGTTGATCAGCGCCTCGTGGCCTGCGCCCGAGCGGTCCTGCAGCCGGAAGCTGAAACCGCTCGCGTTGCCCAGTTCGGGAATGGGCGGCGGGCTCAACGGGTAGATGAAGGCGTCGCGGATGCCCGAGAGCGCCCCGAAGGCACGTCCGGCCAGCGCGCTGGCCGAGTGGGCCGGATCTTTGCGTTCTTCCCAGTCCTTGAGCGTCACGAAGGCGAGGCCCGCGTTCTGGCCCTGGCCCGAGAAGCTGAAGCCCATCACGCCCACCATGCTCTGCACTTCGGGCTGCTTCAGGATGAAGCCTTCGACCTGCTGCATGACCGACAGCGCGCGCTCCTGCGTCGCACCCGGCGGCAGCTGCACGTTGACGATGATGTTGCCCTGGTCTTCTTCCGGCAGGAAGGAGCTCGGCAGGCGCGTGTAGGTGAACACCACCGCGCCGATGATCGCGACGTAGATGATCAGGTAGCGCGCGGCGCGGCGCAGGATGCGCGCGACGATGCCTTCGTAGCCCTTGGCCGTGCGCGTGAAACCGCGGTTGAACCAGCCGAAGAAGCCGGTCTTCTCATGGTGGTGGCCGGCTTCCACTGGCTTGAGCAGCGTGGCGCACAGCGCCGGCGTGAGCGACAGCGCCATGAAGGCCGAGAAGCCGATCGACGTCACCATCACCGCCGAGAACTGGCGGTAGATGTTGCCCGTCGAACCCGCGAAGAACGCGAGCGGCACGAACACCGAGATCAGCACCACCGTCACGCCGATGATGGCGCCGGAGATCTGCCTCATGGCCTTGCGCGCGGCTTCGAGCGGCGAGAGCCCCTCCTCGCTCATGATGCGCTCGACGTTCTCCACCACCACGATGGCATCGTCCACCACGATGCCGATCACCAGCACCATGCCGAACATGGTCAGCACGTTGATCGAGAAGCCGAGTGCGAGCAGCGAGGCGAACGTGCCCAGCAGCGAGATGGGCACCACGATGGTCGGGATGAGCGTGTAGCGCCAGTTCTGCAGGAACAGGAACATCACGATGAACACCAGCGCCACGGCTTCCAGCAGCGTCTTGACCACTTCGGTGATCGAGATCTGCACGAAGCGCGAGCTGTCGTATGGAATGTTCCACTTCACGCCCGGCGGAAAGAAGCGCTCGAGCTCGGTCATCTTGGCGCGGATCGCCTTGGCCGACTGCAGCGCGTTGCCGTTCGGCGTGGGCTGCACGCCGATGCCGACCGCGGGCACGCCGTTCAGGCGCGCCGAGGTCGCATACGACTGGCCGCCGAGCTCGACGCGTGCCACGTCCTTCAGCCGCACGGTCGAGCCGTCGGTGTTGGCGCGCAGCACGATGTTCTTGAACTGCTCCACGTTGGCGAGCTGGCCGTTCACCACCACGGTGGCCGCGATGGCCTGGCCGGGAATGTTGGGCAGGTCGCCGATCGTGCCGGAGGACACCTGGGCGTTCTGCGCCTTGATCGCGTTGTTCACGTCGGTGGCCGACAGGTTGAAGCCCTGCAGCTTGGCCGGATCGATCCACACGCGCATCGCGTTCTCGGTGCCGAACAGCTGGGCCTGGCCCACGCCCACCACGCGTTGCAGCTCGGGCACGATGTTGCGCGAGGCGTAGTCGCCGAGCGCGACGGGGTCGAAGTTCGGGTTGTCCGAAGACAGCATCGCGAACAGCAGGAAGTTGTTGCGCGACTTGTCCACGCGCACACCCTGCTGTGTCACGGCGGCCGGCAGGCGCGGCGTGGCGCGCGAGAGCCGGTTCTGCACATCCACCTGCGCGAGGTCGGGGTTGGTGCCGGCTTCGAAGCTGATCGTGATGGAGCCGGTGCCGTCGGCCTGGGCCACCGATTCCATGTAGATCAGGCCCGGCGAGCCGTTCATCTCGCGCTCGATGACGGACAGCACGCTGTCCTCCAGCGTCTGCGCCGAGGCGCCGGGATAGGCGGTGTTGATGACGATGGCGGGCGGCGCCACCGGCGGGTACTGCGAGATCGGCAGCTGGGTGATTGCCACGCTGCCCATCACCAGGATGAACAGCGCGATCACCCACGCGAAGATCGGGCGGTCGATGAAAAATTTGGCCATTTGCGGGCGCTTTCCTGATTACTTCTTGTCGGTCTTCTCGGCCGCGGCAGCCGCCGCCGGTGCGGCCCCCGCAGCGGCGGGCGCGGCTGCGGCATTCGGGTTGGGTTTGGTCCACGGCACTGCCTTCACCGGCGTGCCGGGCGGCATCATCTGCAGCTTCTGGAAGCCGTCGACCATCACCTGCTCGCCGGCCTTCAGGCCATCGAGCACCACCCACTGGTTGTCCTTGGCGGCGCTGATCTTCACGGTGCGCTTGCTGATCTTGCCGTCCTTGTCGACCACCGACACCGTGTCGCCCTGCTGGGTGCGCGTGACGGCCTGCTGCGGCAGCGTGATCGCGTTGGTGGCCTGCGCCTGTTCGAGCTTCACCCGCACATACAGGCCGGGCAGCAGTTCGCCCTTGGGATTGGGCACTTCGGCGCGCAGCGTGACCTGGCCGGTGGTGGAGTCGACCGTGAGGTCGGAGAACAGCAGCTTGCCTTCCAGCGGGTAGTCGCTGCCGTCTTCCAGCACCACGCGGATGCTCGCGGCTTCCTCGCCGCTCGCGCGCTTGTACTGGCCGGCGGCCACGGCGCGGCGCAGCTTCATCGCGTCGGAGGCCGACTGCGTGAAGTTCACGTACAGCGGGTTGATCTGCTGCACCACCGCGAGCTCGGTGGCGTCGCCCTGGCCCACCAGCGCACCTTCGGTGACGAGGGCGCGGCCGATGCGGCCCGCGATGGGCGAGGTCACGTCGGCATAGCCGAGGTTGATCTTGGCCGTCTGCACCGCGGCGCGCCCGGCGGCCACGTCGGCTTCGGCCGTTTTCTGCGAGGCCACGGCCGTTGCGTATTCCTGCTTGCTCACCGCGTTGGCCTCGACCAGCGGCTTGTAGCGGTCCGCCAGGGCCTTGGCCTGCACCGCGTTGGCCTCGGCGCGCGCCAGCGTGGCCTGGGCGTTCTGCGAAGCGGCCACCAGCGGCGCGGGGTCGATGCGGAACAGCAGCTGGCCGGCCTTCACGTCGCTGCCTTCGCGGAATTCGCGCTTCAGCAGGATGCCCGAGGCGCGGGCGCGAACCTGCGCCACGCGCGAGGCTTCGAGCCGGCCCGGCAGTTCGGTCACCAGGCCCACGTCGCCCGGTGTGGCAACCACCACCCCCACCTCTGGCGCGGGGCGGGCGCCGCCGCCGGCACCGCCACCCGGGCCGGCCGGCGCATCGCCCTTGGAACAGGCCGCGAGCACCAACACCACAGCAGCGGCCACGATCGCGAGGCGCGGCGAGAACGAAGATTGACGCGAAACATGCAGGAGAGGCATGCGAATCCTTTGAAGCAAAGACGGGAGATGGCGCGTTCGCGGAGCGAACAGAAAGCCAGCATAAACAGCCGGGCCATCGGGGAAGCCCGGTAGTTTACATACATTCATGGATGTATAGTGACAGCATCGAATGGCCCCACGAATCGGAAAGGGCTTGGCTTTGCAAATTGGGAGACTTGGTGGCACGTCGTACGAAGGAAGAGGCACTGGCCACGCGGAATCGCTTGCTCGATGCCGCGGAGCTGCTGTTTCAGGCGCAAGGCGTCTCGCAGACCTCGCTGCAGCAGATTGCGCAGCAGGCCGGGGCCACGCGCGGCGCCATCTATTGGCACTTCAAGGACAAGGCCGCCCTCTTCAACGCGATGATGGAGCGCGTCATCCTCCCGCTGGAGGCCGGCCCCCGGGCCGCCGCCGCGGCCGTGGGCATTGACGACGACCCCCTGGCCGAAATAGAGGAGGGCATGGTGCACGCCCTCACCCTCATGACCACCGACCCCCAGGTGCGCCGCGTGTTCGACGTGGCCACCCACAAGGTCGAATACACCCACGACATGGCCTCGGTGCAGCAGCGCCACCTGAGCGCGCGCAACGCCTGCGTGAGCGATTTCGAAAAAGCCCTGCGCCTGGCCGCGCGGCGCGACCACATCAAGCTGCCCGTGCCCGGCGACGTGGCGGCCCAGGGCCTGCACGCGCTGATCAGCGGGCTCATCCAGAACTGGCTGCTCGACCCCACCGCCTTCGACCTGGTGCCCACTGGCCGGCGCACCTTCAACGTTTACCTGGCCGGACTGGGCTTTGCGCGGAACTTGGCGGCGGGCATCGGAAACGAAGCTGAAGAAGTCGCCGCCTGATGGGCGATAATGCGTGGCTCCGGTTCTGCCGGAGCCCAGATTCCTCGCTGTATTTCAACGGATAGAATTCGGCCCTCCGAAGGCTGAGATCCAGGTTCGATTCCTGGCGGCGGGACCAGATATGAAGCCGGACACTCTCAAAAAGGTGTCCGGCTTTTTTGTTTTTTGTCTGGGGAATGCGGTTCTGTCGCCAGACTGGTCCGAGGAAATTTGACTGCAGCCGATGGACCCGGCCGATCCCTCTCCATCTTCTGGCCCTGTGTTGGATGCCGAGCGCGATGAGACTCATCGAGTTCGGGACCTTCCAGCCAACGCAGGTGAGCGCGCCAGCACCTACAAGTTTCTGCACAGCGGCCTGCACAAGCTTTCGATGGTGCTGCCTGCCGCCTGTGCGTAACGTCGTGTGCTCATCCACAAGGAAATGGCATGCACAACTTTGAACTCATCAGTAACATCCTTTGCCCGTATACGCAGCGGGCAGCCATCCAGCTTGCCGAGAAGGGCCAGGAAGCCAGGCGAACCTACATCGACCTTGCAGACAAGCCGGACTGGTTCATCCGACTGTCGCCACTGGGCAAGGTGCCGCTGCTGCGCGTGGGCGACACGGCCGTGTTCGAGACCGCCGTCATCTGCGAGTACATCGAAGAAGCAACCGTCGGCCAGGCGCCGATGTGGCCTGATCGCGCTCTGGATCGCGCTCGGCACCGCGCATGGGCCGAGTTCGCCTCGACCGTGATCGCAGATGTGTTTGGTTTTTATATGGCGCCAGAAGAAGCAGCGTTCGAACGCGAACGGTCCGAGCTTGCTGGACGTTTCGCGCGGCTTGAGAGCCAGCTGGCTGGAGCCGGCCCGTATTTCGGCGGCGAGCGCTTCGGTCTGGTAGACGCCGCGTTTGCACCAATCTTCCGGCTACTCGAAACCTTCGACCGATTGGCGGACTTCCGCCTTCTTCAAGGGCTTCCGGCAACAGCCGCCTATCGCCACAAGCTGGCGGAGCGGCCAAGCGTGCGCGCAGCCGTGGTGCCCGAATACGGACAGGTCTTCATGCGTTATCTGGCCGGGCGCGGTTCCTACATGTCTCGACTCGTCACCGCCGAGGCGACTTCAGTCGAGGCCTGACATCAGCTGAGACGATCTCGCGATCTCTTCGGACAGCGCCGCGCTCGCACGGCGGATGCGCGGCACGCGCGCGACGTCCTCATGCATCAGCAGCCACAGCGGCTGCGCCAGCTCGTCCAGCGGTGGACCGACGCGAACGAGTTCCGGGATCGAGCCGCCGACGAAGCAAGGCAGAACGGCGCAACCGATTCCCGCGCGTGCGGCTTGCGCGGCGCCCAGCAGGGTGTTCGCGCGAAACCGCACCTCGTCGGGAGCAACGTTGCTCGCCAGCCAGATTCCAGGCGCACTGCAGGCCAAGCCAGCGTCGAAGCCGACCCATGGCAGGCGGATGGACGGCGCTGAGGCCTCTTCCGCCTCGGTCAACTGGCGCGGTGCATAAACCGCCATCGCGACGGTACCGACCTCGCGTCCGCGCAAAGTCTCTTGTGGTGCTCTGGTCACGCGAAGTGCAATGTCAGCCTCGCGCCGCGCCAACGAAACAACATCGTTGGACACATGAAGCTCGAGCTGCAATCCGACCTGCGTTCGGCACACAGCGGCCAGCACACCGGGTAGCAGGTACTCGGAGACAGCGTCAGGGGCAGTGACACGCACCGGCCCGTCATGGCCATCGTCACGCCCGCAGACGCGGCGCTCCAGGCCGGCGATCTCGTCTCGAAAGCGGAGCGCAAGCGCCCTGACCTCTTCTCCCGCCTCCGTCGGCCGAAGGCCTCCCGAGGTACGCTCGAACAGCCGCGTTCCGAGGCGCCGCTCCATCAGCTGCAGACGGCGCGATAGCGTTGGATGGCTCACGTGCAGCGTGGTTGCGGCACCGGACAAGGTGCCGCTCTCCATGATGGCGAGTGCAATACGCAGGTCATCCCATTCGAAAGCGGAGGTGCGGCTCATGATTGGCATTGTCGCTGCACACATCCAAGATTTGCTCCCGATTCGCGATCCGCGCTAGCACTCGGTTCTGCAAGTCGAGGGCGGCAACCGCCGAACTGCTCTCGGGATCAGATCGTTGGACTGCTAGTTCTGCGTCCCTATCAATTTGTCCAAGGTCTTGCCTGGCTTGACCCCGCAGGCCGAACACCACCGAGCAAACAGCAACACGTCGACGAAGTTCTCACCGCGTTCCAGCTTGGAGACGTAGGACTGGCCCACGCCCAGGGCTTCGGCCATCTGCACCTGCGTTAGGCCGGCCTTCACCCGAACGCTGCGCATCAAGTTGCGCAGCGCTTCGTATTCAGCGTGGTAGAGGGAAACGGACATGCGCTAATCGTCTAGTCCGATATGGAATAGTCGTAACGCGACTTTTCGAGATACGATCCAACAAGCAACGGCGAAGACCGGAGCGAAAAAATCAATCAGGGATGGATTGAAATGAATAACGGGATATTTCTCGTGGGCGCAGCCTTTGTGCTGTCGGCTCGCGGTGGCAGCGGCGGAGTCGATGTTGGGGGAGGGGATCGAGGACCGTTGCCATGAAACGGCCAGAAGGCAAGCTGGAGCAGAACTCCCGCTTCTCTCGACACACGCCCTTCGACAGGGCTTTCATGGAATGCAAGACCTTGACCCAGTTGGCGGACTGGTATGACCGCCGCATGGCGTCCGGCCACCGGATGTCATCCGACGAGCTGGGCTTTCTCGTCGCGCATGTCTCGGGCCTCAGAGCCGCAGAGAAGATGGCGCGCAGCGACCGCGCCGTGGAGAGAAAGGCCGACGAGTTCGCCAAATTCTTCTATGGCCAGGACCATCACGACTTCGGCGAGATCCGCGCAAGGCAGATCGTGATCGAAGGGGCTCTGTTCGACGAGGTGCCGCGTCACGCGGTGTGGACGCTCGGCTCCAGGCTCTGGTGCCTGCGGGTGCCGAAGGAAAGCACCGCAACCGGGTCGAGCCACGCGCTCAAGCTCATGGAGCTTGGCGGCAAGCTGATCCGCGGCAGCTCCAGGGTTGCGGGGCATGCGGAGCCACTGATCTCCGCATTCGCGCAAGGGGTGGTCCTGGGGTTCTACCGGCTGGCGAAGATCGACATTTCCACGGCGCTGGAGGGCGTGGGTTTCTGGCGGCGCTGCGAGCTGGTCAGCATCCACCAGGTAGGCGTTGACCGGGGTCAGCGGATTCGTGCGGAGGATGGTCGGAAGCCGGGGCGGTAGCTACTCCGCGGCGCAACTGGGCATCAAGCCGGCCCGGAGAAGTGCTGCAACACTGCGTTACATTGGTGCCTCAAGAGGCGGAGGTGATGTATGGCGGGATGGCTGAGCACACTGAAGAAAGAACTCACAGGCGAAACCGGCGAGGCGGCCCATGCGCCTCAACAGGCGTGGTCTCCTCAGGTATTCGAGGACATCGAGTGGCGCCGCTTCGAGGCGTTGTGCGAAACGCTGTTCGGGCAGGCCGGCGTGCGTACGGAGAGCCAGTCTCACGGCGCGGACGGCGGCGTCGACATCTGGCTCTATTCGGCGCACAGCCCAAAACCGATGATCGTTCAGTGCAAGCACTGGCGCCGCAAGCCTGTCGGCGTGCAGCAGTTGCGCGAGTTCTTCGGCGTGCTCAAGGCCAACGACCTGCAATACGGCACCTTCGCTACAAGCTCCACATTCACTGACGACGCGTTGGTCTTCGCCAAGGCCAATGGCATCAACGCACAAGATCGGTCAGGCCTGCTGCGCCTCATTGGCACGCGCACGGCTGAGCAACAACAAGCACTGCTCGCAGTCGCCTATGAAGGCGAGTACTGGAAACCGACCTGCGTGAACTGCGGTGTGAAGATGGCGGAGAGAAAGCCCAAGGAGGGCGGGACACCGTTCTGGGGCTGCGTGAACTACGGCAAGACGCGTTGCCGGTTCAAGCTCTACATGGCGTCTGACCGGTAGCTACTTGACCGCGCTGCCGGTGCCCGTGGTCATCGACCATTTCGCGCGCATCAATGCCGAGCCCGCGATGTCGGACCGCGTGAAGGCCGTCCTTCTGCGCATGATGGGCAGCGGCAGCGTGTGGATGAAGATGTCGGCGCCCTACATCGCCTCGCCCGACTCGACGGCCTATGAAGATCTCGACGACTTTGTGCGCCACCTTGCGGGTGACCGCCTCGACCGGCTGGTTTGGGGTGCCGATTGGCCGCACGTCACGGAGTCGAGCAAGCCCGATGACGCCGTCTTGATCAATCTGCTCGCACGGTGGCTGTCCGAAGACGAAATTCGTGTCGTTCTTGTCGAGAACGCAGCACGCCTTTATCACTTCATTTCCGGTGGGCGTGATCGACCGGCGCCTACAGGCGCTGATACGGGGGGCCGTGCGTGCTGCGCCAAGTCGGGCATCGGACCCACGTAGCGTCCGCGCGGGCGGATCACTTGCGCCACGCCCAGTTGTTCCAGGCTGTGCGCCAACAGCCCGACACTGCGCGCCGTCGCGAACAGGCCAAAGGCCGCGTCGGCGGGCAGTCGATGGACCGCGACCAGCGCGGCCAGGGCCACGTCGATGTTGGGATGCAATCCGGTCAGACGCGTCACTTTATGGATGAAGCGCGCGATCACCTCCGGGGGCTCGAACAACGCCAGCAGGGCGGCTGCGCGAGGATCGCCTTCGGGATAGAGGTGGTGGCCAAACCCGGCCAATGGCAAGCCGGTCGACAGGTAGTGCGCCACCACCTGGTCCTCGCCCAGTCGCTCCACTTCGCCGAACAGCGCCTGGACGCGGCCCGAGGCATCGCCATGCAAGGGGCCCGATAGGGTGGTGAGTCCGGCCAGCAGGCATGCCGGCAAGGAGGCGCCCGTCGATGCCGCAATGCGCGCCACGAACGCCGAACTGGTCAACTCGTGGTCGACCAGCAGCACCATGGCGGTTCGCAGCAACTCGGCGACCTCGGGCGGTTGCTTCCATCCCTGCCCAAAGCGCAGGTGCAGCGGCCCATGTCCTGGCTCGGCGCCGAACGCGTTGGCCACTGCACCCACCAAAGCCTGGCCCTCGGCGTGCAGCACCCGGGTCAGGCGTCCACGCGTGGAGTGCCCGGTGGCCGCCAGGCCCGCCAACGCAGTGAAGGCGGCTACCCGCCCAGACGCGCCGGAGCGCATTGCGGTGGCGCACGAAAAGTCGACGGGTTGCTCGGCCTCCCACAGCAGCTGCGCGACGTCTTCGAGGGTGGCCGTCCGGGCCAGGCCGACGGCGTCCTCGCCCCGGTAGTACGGGCGCCCGCGAAAGAAGGCGCAAAGGGCCGTCGGGATGCTGGGCTCCGAGCCGAAGAGCGTGTTGGCTGCCAGCGTCTCGTGCTTGCGGCCGGCCTGCTTGCGTCTGGCCAGGCCGGCAACGTCCTCGGCGCGATACAGGCTGCGGCGTGCGTCAGCCGGGTCGGGCGCGACTTCCAGCTTGCCGCGGCTGACGTAGGCGTAAACCGTCTGGGGCTGCACCCCGAGGAGGCGGCAGGCCTCGTCCATCGAAATCCAGGAAGCCATGGTCGGGTGCGTGAGTCCAAATATGTTGATTTTATATATCAATATTGACGATCTCATCAATCAATAACTAGCATGCCTCCAGCCTTGAAAACACCGCATCCATTGAACGAATTCGATATGAATCCCCAGGTCCTGCAACTCAATCCGATCCTGATCCCCTCGGTCAACGACAAGCTCGCGGCGCGCTACACCGTTCACAAATACTTCGAGACCGCAGGCCAGGAAGCCTGGCTGCGCGAACATGGCGCATCCATCGACGCAGTGATCACCGGAGGGCACACCGGTATTTCGCGCGGCATGCTGGAACAGTTGCCCGGCCTCAAGGTCGTGGCCATCAATGGCGTCGGCACCGATGCCGTGGACCTGGAGTACTGCCGCGGCCGCGGTCTGCCCGTTACGGCAACCCTGGGCGCGCTGACCGAGGACGTGGCCGATCTCGCGATCGGATTGCTGATCGCCGCCTGCCGAGGGCTGTGCGCCGGGGACCGCTTCGTGCGCGACGGCCAGTGGGAGCGCTTCCCCCAGCCGAGCGCCATCCCGCTTGCGCGGCGGTTCAGCGGCATGCGCGTGGGCATCGTCGGCATGGGGCGCGTGGGGCGCGCCGTCGCGGCTCGGGCAGCGGCCTTCGGCTGTCCGATCGCCTACACCGACCTGCGCCCCATGAACGATGTTGCCCACGGCTTTGTCGCGGACCTGGTGGAACTTGCGCGGAATTCCGATGCGCTGGTGCTCTGCGCGGCGGCGGACAAGGCCGAAGGCATCGTCAACGCGGCCGTGCTGGACGCCCTGGGCCCACGCGGCTTCCTGGTCAACGTTGCGCGCGGCCGACTGGTCAACGAGGACGACCTGACAAGGGCGCTGGCCGCAGGGCGGATTGCCGGCGCGGGCCTGGACGTGTTCGTCGACGAACCCCGCGTTCCCCTTGCGCTTCGCCAGTCCGACCGCGTGACCCTGCAGGCCCACCGCGCCAGCGCCACCTGGGAAACCCGGACCGCAATGGCCGAGATGGTGCTCGAAAGCATCGCCCAGGCCTTGGCAGGAGAACGTCCGGCGATGAGCCTGACCACCTGAGGCCAGGGCGAACGCGCAGCCCTGGCCATCGGTGAGTTCGCCGGGGCTTCATGACGATTTACCTATCAACAAAAGAGAGAGACACACCAATGCAACTCGCAGCCCTGTTCAAGATCCTCACCGTCTCGGCGTCCCTGGCCGTGGTGCCATCCCTGTCGTCGGCCCAGGCCTATCCGAGCCGTGCCATCAAGATCATCGTGCCCGCCCCGCCGGGCGGCGCGATCGACACCATTGCGCGTGTCGTCGGAGACAAGCTGGCGGCGTCGATGGGGCAGCCGGTGATCGTCGACAACCGGCCCGGCGCATCCAACAATCTCGGCACCGACGTCCTCGCCAAATCTGCGCCCGACGGCTACACGATCGGCATCGTGGGCGGCAGCCACAACATCAACAAGTTCCTGTTCAAGAACCTGAGCTGGGATCCGGAGAAGAGCTTCGAGCCGATCATCTACACCCACGAGGTTCCGCTGGTGTTTGCCATCTACCCGCGAATCCCGGCCAGGACATTGCCCGAGTTCGTGGCTTGGATGAAGGCCAACCCCGACCAGGCCAAGGTCGCCACCTCCGGTCGCGGCAGTGCACAGGAAATGGCCGCCGAGATGTTCCGCATGGCCAGCGGCGTGCAGATGCTGCTGGTCCCGTACAAGGGCTCTTCCGCCGCCCACCCCGATCTGCTGGCCGGACGCACTGCGCTGTTCATCGACACGATCAGCGCCATCCAGTCGCAGGTGAAGGCCGGCAACGCGCTGGCGATCGCGGTGTCGACCCGCAAGCGAACAGTGTCCCTGCCCGGCGTGCCGACCGCGGACGAACAGGGGCTCAAGGGCTACGACGCGAACACGAACGGCGGGTTCCTGGCTCCTGCCGGCACGCCTCAGGCGATCGTCGCGAGGCTCAATGCCGAAATCAACGCGGCGCTGAAGCTGCCCGATGTCCGGGCCAAGCTGGAGGCTGTCGGCGTCGAGATCCAGGGCGGAACGCCACAGGCATACGCCGCCTTGATCAAGTCAGATCTCGCCAAGTGGGGCAAGGTCGTCAAGGAGGCGGGGATCCAGCCGGAGTGAGGCCGCCGCACGATTTCAGGGCAAGCTGCCGCGAAGCGGAAGGCTGATCCAGAAGGTCGTGCCCGCGCCGGCCGCACTCGCGGCCTCGATGTGCCCGCCATGGCGCCGCAGCACCGTGCGCACCACCGCAAAGCCCAGTCCCATGCCCCGGCGCCTGATGGGTGCATGGGGCTCATCGGCCAAACCATGCGTCACCTCGTCGTTGCTGCGCGGCGGCCGCGTTCCGTTCAGGAGGCCGTTCAGTTGCGCATGGGACATGCCCTCGCCGTCGTCGCTGACCGCGATGAAGGCCCGCGCATCTTCCTCTGCCCCGGCGCCGGGCTCGGCCGCGAGGCAGAGCGTGATGCGCCCGCCCGCGGCGCTGTGGCGAATGGCGTTGTTCAGCAGGTTCACGATCGCGCGAGTGAGCAGCACACCGTCGGCATGCATGGCGAGTTCATCGGCGTCGCTGATGCGGGTCTCGATCTGCACCTGGCTGGCGCGCGCATACGGCCAGACCTGGTCGCGCGCGTCGAGCAGCACGGTGCCGAGGTGGGTGTCTTCCATGCTGTAGTCGTCGGAGCCTGCTTCCACGAAGTCCATGAATCCTTCCGCCAGGCTCACGGTGCGCTCGGCTTCGCGGCGCACCGCGTGCAGCAGCACGTCGATGCTTTCCGTGGGCCTGTGCATCGACAGCAGGCTGAGGATCGTCATCTGGGGGCTGCGCAGATCGTGCGACAGCAGGCGGCGCCATTCTTCCCGCTGGTTCTGCGCCTCGCGCTCGGCGGTCATTTCGGGCAGCACGACGATCCAGTTGCGATCGCCGGCTTCGGTGGTGCCGAAGGCTTCGGCTTCGAGCTGAAAGATGCGGCCGTCGGATGTCCGGTACTCGCGCCGCAGATCCTCGCTCCAGTGGGCGCCGACGGCTTCGATGCCCTCGCTCGCAACGCCGCCAAGGCTGCCGAGCAGGGTCGGCAGGTGCATGCCATGGGGCGGCCGTGCCGGGGCGTGCATGGTGGCGCGCAAGGTTTCGTCGAGCAGCCGCTGCGCCGCGGCATTGCTCGAACCGATGCAGCCGGTGTCATCGCAGATCAGCACGGCTGCCGGCATGATCTGGAGCGCCTCGTCCATCAGCGTCTGCATGCGGCCGATTCGCGCAATCGCGCGGTCGAGCGCCTGCTGCGGATTTGCCGGCGGAGCCTGCATCGGGAGGGCCAGGGCCGCCAACGCCTGGAAAGCGCTCGCTGGCAGGCTGTCGAGTGTTCTCGCGCGCTGGCGGAAGTAGACGAACTGCGATTCGAGCCGGCGCCAACTCCACAGCAGGTAGAGCGCCAGCATGCCGAGGATGGGGGCCGCCGGCGGCAGCCACCAGTGCAGCAACGGCATGGCCAGCACGCAGAGCAGCAGCCACGAGAGCGCGAGGCCGGAAATGAACACCAGCGCATGGCGCCTGGCATGCACCAGGAGCAACAGCACCAGCCAGATCGGCAAGGTGGTCCAGGCGGCATATGCCAGCGGTGCCGGCATGCGCACGTTGCGGCCGTGCAGCAGTCCGTCGATCAGGTTGGCATGCACCTCGATGCCCGGCAGTGCGGCGACGCCCGCGTTCGGCGTCGGCACCTGGCCGCCCAGGCCGTGCGCCGTGGCGCCGACCAGCAGCAGCTTGCCCTGCAGCAGCGCGGCCGGCACCTCGCCGCGCAGAACGCTCGCATAGGACACCGTGCGGTAGCTGCCCCGGGCCCCGGCGAAGAACATGCGCACGGGTTGCTCGTGCTTCCAGGCGCCAGGCGCGATCGCTGCAGGCTCGGCTTCGAGCTCGGCCGCCGACCCGTACCCGGCCATCAGCGCGCCCACGTAATATTGACCACGGCCAGCCGGACCTTCGCGCAGATACAGCGTGCGCGACACGCCGTCCCCATCGAGCGCCAGCTCCGCATGGCCGACACCGCGCGCATGGGCGGCGAACACCGGCAAGGGCGGCAGGAAGCCCGGCCAGCGGCCCGGCGAAGACGCAGTGCCGCTGTCGCGCAGCATCGGCAGGTAGACGGGCAAGCGATCCATGGCCCGGGCCAATTGCTCGTCGTCTCCGGCATCGGGGCTGGGTTCTGTCAGGAACAGATTGAGCAGCACTGCTCGGGGTGCTGCCGGTGCGAGTTGCTCCAGAAGCCGTGCATAGGTTTCGCGCCGCCAGGGCCAGCGTCCCAACTCGCGCAAGCTTCGCTCGTCGATCGCAATGATCAGGATGTCCGGCGAGGGCGGGGGCGCTGCGAGCGGCAGCACGGAGTCGTAGACCATCGTGTCGAGCATTTGCAGCCAGCCGGGCCGATCGACGAGCCACAGCATGGCGGCGGGCAGCAGCAGCGCAATCAGCAGCCGCGCGACCATTGCACGTGCGCGCGTTCGGGTGGGGAGGCGCTCGCGATCACTCGATCGCTGCATCGAGTTTCGCGGGTCCACGGTTCAGGCGGCCGCTTCCAGCGTGGCGTCGAGGCAATAGCCTCGCCCGTAGACCGTGCGCAAGGTGAGCCCCTGCGCGGCTTCGAGCTCGAGCTTGTTGCGCAGCCGGTAGATGTGCATGTCCAGCGTGCGCGAGGGCAGGTCTCCGTCGTAGCCTGCGCTTTCGAGCAGGTGCGCGCGCGAAACCACGTGGCCGATGTTCTGGAACAGCATCAGCGCGAGCTTGAACTCGCGGCTCGAAAGTTCCTGGCGCCGCGGCGGTGCGCCGTCGTCGTGCTCCGGATGGATCAGAACGCTGTGCGAAACCTGGTCGAACTCCCAGCGCCCGAAATGTCTCCGGTCGGACGGCTCGAGCGAGTGGCTTCTCTTCAGCAGGCGCTGCAGGCGCGCCCGCAGTTCCAGCAGGCGCACAGGCTTGACCATGTAGTCGTCGGCGCCGAGGCCCAGGGCTTTTGCCACGTCGCGCTCCGAAGACCGCGAGCTCAGCATCAGGACGGGCACCGGGCTCTTCTGCCAGGTGCGCAGCCACTGCAGCAGCTCGGCGCCGTCAAGCCCCGGCACGTTCCAGTCCAGCACGATCAGGTCGAAGGTTTCGCGGCGCAGCGTTCTCTGCAGCGAAAGCCCGTCGGCGAACGCAACGCAGGTGCTGGTGACGTCTCCCTGCGTGAACTGCTCTTGCAGCACGCGGACCAATTGAGCCAACTGGTCGGGCTCGTCTTCGAGTACGGCGATACGCATGGGTTCGGTTGTCGGTGTCCGGTACCGAATGCGGAGCCTCGACTGCGAGCGGCTGCAGCCTTGGCGCCCACGAAGACTGGCGGTGACCAGGCAAAAGAAGTGAGTGGTAACAACTGTTAATAGTTTATCACCAAATCTCACATTTGTAAGACGAACCAAATCGCTCTTGAGACCATCCAGGCATGGGAAGCCATTGGATCACTGAGAGATGATGAAGATGTCTTTAAATGATGTTGACGTTCGAGCCGAAAATTCGAATTCGAAGTCGAGCGCGCAGGATTTGATATTGCCGGATGTCCGCCTTTTCGTGAAAGCGGTTGAGGCCGGGGGCTTGACGCACGCAGCCGGGGCGCTGGGAATTCCCAAAGCCACCGCATCCAGGCAGCTCAAAAGACTTGAATCGACGCTCGGGCATTTATTGATGCACCGCAGTGCGCATCGATTTGGATTGACCGACGAAGGGCGCTCTTTTTTATCGGCTGCGCGCGACATTCTTATCGCGGTCGACGATGCAATGGCGCAGCGCGCGAGCACGAGCGACGACCTCAGGGGGCGGCTTCGCGTCTCGGCCTCCAGCTATTTCGGCCGGGCTCTGCTGGCCCCGCATCTTCCCGCTTTCATGGCCGCGCATCCCCGGCTCGAAATCACGGTGCGCCTGGGATCCCACAAGGTGGATCTTTCCCGCGAGGAGGCCGACGTGCTCATCCGGGCGAGCCGCGAAGGGTGCGAAGACCTCGTGGCGCGCCGCGTCGCGAGCGAGCCGCTCGTGCTATGCGCAGCGCCGTCCTACCTCGAACGGCGTCCCGAAATCAAGGATCTGGAAGACCTGGCGCAGCACACTTTCCTGACTTGCGACACCGAGCGCGCCGGCCAGGAAATGATCATTCCGATTGTTTCCCGAGAGCACAGCGTGCAGCCCATCGGCCTGTTTCGCTCCAACGATCCGGAATTGCTTTTGAGGCTTGCCTGCGCGGGCAAGGGCATTGCCTTGATTCCCCTGATTCTGGCAAAACCAAATATAGAAGACGGATCGCTTCAGGTTGCATTTCCGATGCTCGAATTGAGGCCGATGGAATTCGATCTCATGTATCTCCCGGGCAAGCGAAATTCCCGGAAGGTCAGGGCTTTTGCCGATTACCTGCTTGGCGCCCTGAAGCAGCCGGCCGGTCGCCCGTCGTCGGGTACTTGAGGGAAATGCGTTTTTTTCACATTTTTTTCGCAAAGTCGTTGACTGCTATTCCGCACGCGCTGTTGTGCGTTTGCGTCAACCAGCGATGCCGTGACCGACCTCTCTCGATGACGAAATTTGGAGGCAAAAGTGAGGGAATTGAGGGAATTTAGCCCGATTTTCTAGGGGCCCGTGCTTGGTTGTTCTGGCTGGAACCATGGGTCCCGATCCAAAAGTGGAACTTTTCTAGTAGAAAAATGGTAGATCGCTTACATAATTAACAGTTGGAAATAAATGTATCAACTGGGCCGAAGGCGAGCCTTCCTGTCCCTGAATCGCAAAGAAATTCCTGTCCCTTGCAGCCCGAGCTGCTGTTTCCCTCGCCGGCGATGGACCGGCATGCCTGTGACTTTCGAACCCGGAGCAAGCATTCGTGCCCACTGAAAAATCTACTCAATCCTTTTTCCGCCCCCGCACGGGCGGTTTCCCGGGACTTGCGGTCCGCATGGCGGCCGGCGTGCTCATGGCGGCCTGCCTGATGGCGCCTGCGGCGGCGCAGCGCGTCGCCTCGCCGGAGGCTGGTGCCGGCAGCAAGACCGTTGCCGTGGCGCTCACGCAGCACAAGGTCGTGAAGACCGCCGACGGCAAGGAGCAACTGCTGGAAGCCTCCTCGGTGAAGCCGGGCGACATCCTCGAATACCGCGCCACGTACACCAACAACACCGGCAAGGCGGTTTCCGGCCTGGTTGCCGACCTGCCGATTCCCGAGGGGCTCGAGTACCTGCCCCGCAGTGCCAAGCCCGGCGCGGCGCTGGTCAAGGCGGCCGCCAAGGATGGCGTCTACGGGGCCGAGCCGTTGATGCGCAAGGCCGACGGCAACAAGACCGAACCGGTGCCCTACAGCGACTACCGCGCGCTGCGCTGGACGCTCGGCCAGCTGCCCGCCAACGGCGTGACTGCCGTGAGCGCGCGCGCCAAGGTCGAGGTCGTCGTGCCGCCTGCTCCCAAGGCCGCCGCCGCGGCAGTGCAGGCACCCGCCGTCACGGTGCAGCCCGCTCCCGCGCGCTGATCACCCGGACAGCGGTCTCTTTCTTGAGTTCATTCCGCTGATCGCACGCAACCCGGCTGATGTTCCGTTCGCGGACGGGGCCGGGATTTTTTTGTCCCTTTTTTTGACAACAACCGAGGAGAAACCACGTGAGTCCCATCTCGCCAGCCAAGGGCGTCGGCTTCAGGCCGAACGCCACCTGGGCGGGCGCCGCAGTTTTGTCGCTGGGCTTCCTGTTCGGAAGCTCGAGCGTCCTTGCCGCGCCGCCGCCCGCCAACACCGTCATCGGTAACCAGGCTTCGGCCACCTATTCGGATTCCGCCGGGACAACGCAGCTGGCAACCTCCAACCTGGTGCAGACCACGGTGCAGCAGGTGGGCTCCTTCACGCTGGACACGGTCAACCAGGTCACGACCACGGTCGTCAACACCAAGCTGGGTGCCGCGGGCTCGGTGGTCTACGCGCCACACACCCTGACCAACACCGGCAACGGCACGGACAGCTTCACCATCACGGTGGACGCCGATACCAACGCTTTCTCGAAGGTCGAGGTCTACCCCGACACCAACGGCGACGGCGTACCCGACGGCACCACGCCGCTGTGTACCGCCACCTCCGCCGCGGTCTGCAACGTGCCCGCGCAGAACGTGCCGGGCAACAACGGCACCTTCCAGTTCGTGGTGGCGTACACCATTCCTGGCACGGCCACCACGCCGACGACGCCTTTCGACACGGCCACCATCACTGCCGTTCCCGGCACGCCGGCCTTGTACACGGCGCCGAACACCTCGGCGGCGGACAAGGACCAGGTGAACCTGACCACCGTGGCTGCGTTCAATGCCACCAAGTCGATCGGTGCTCCGGCTGTCGCCGGTCCCGGCGGCGCGGCCTGGCCGCTCGCGAGCACCGGCGGTCCGCGTTCCTCGTCGGCTACCTGCTCGACGACGTGGGCGGCCGGCCTGGCTTCGAGCGCCACCTGCAAGTACACGGTCTACACGCTCAGTTTCAACAACACCGGCGGAGCGCCCGGCAAGTTCGCCCTGTCGGACACGCTGCCATCGGGCCTCACGTACGTTGCGGGCTCCGCCGTCTGGAGCAGTGCACCAGGCGTCGCGCTGGGTGACGGTGCCGCCGGCGATCCGGCCGGCATCGACTTCCAGGTGACCGGCAACACGCTGAACGCCGTGGTCGCTTCGCTGGGCCAGAACGTCACGCAGACGATCAGCTTCGTGGTGCTGGTGAACAACACGGCGGTGGTCGGCACCTCGACCACCACCAACGTGGGCCAGTACAACCCGACCGATTCCCCGGCCGCCACGGCCGCGGCCATCGGCACCCTGGGTTCGAGCACCAATCCGGCGGCCTACACGGTCACGGCCAGCTACGGCATCGTGCTGGGTACCAACCCCTCGACGGCCGCGACGGCGGTCGACACGGTGGCTGGCACGCCCAACGGCACCGCGGCGGACACCACCACGCGGCCTTCGGTCGTTGCCGGCGGCAGCGTCAAGTTCGCGCAGACCGTGTTCAACGCCGGCAGCGGCGTGGACAGCGTCAACCTGAGCATTGCGAACGGGACTTTCCCGGCAGGCACGACCTTCCTGCTGTTCGCGGCCGACGGCGTGACGCCGCTGCTCGATACCACGGGCGACGGCGTTCCCGACACCGGCCCGATTCCGGTCGGCGGCAGCGTCAACGTCGTCGTGCAGGCCAATGTGCCGGCCAGCGCCACGGTAGGTTCCGGTCCGTTCGACGCGGTCGTCACCGGCCGCTCCGCGGGCGATGCGACCAAGCTCGATGCGACGCTCGACCGCGTCACGGTGGTTGTCGGTTCACTCGTCGACCTGACCAACAGCGCTGCCGGTACTGGTTCCGGTTCGGTCGGCGGCGGTGACCTTGGCCCGGGCCCGAGCCCGCAGCCGACCACGACCAACACCACGCCAGCGGGCACCGGCACGATCTTCACGCTGTTCGTCAAGAACAACGATGGAACCGGCCCTGCAACGCAAACCTACAGCCTGGCAGCCAGCCAGTCGACCAGCTTCCCGGGCACGCTGCCGGCGGGCTGGAGCGTGAAGTTCGTGGCCGCGGGCGGTACCTGTACCGCTGCAGCGATCACCAGTGTGTCCGTGGCTGCCGGCGCGCAGCAGCAGGTCGACGCCTGCGTGACGCCGCCTGCAACGCAGACGCCGGTGACCGCCCAGGCGATCTACTTCCGCGTGCAATCCACTGCCGTGGCATCGACCGGCGTGCTCGTGTCCGACGTCAAGCTCGACGCCGTGACCGTGACCACCGCACAGACGCTGGGCGCAACGCTCACGCCGAACAACGTCGGCCAGGTCGCTCCCGGCGGCACGGTCGTCTATGCGCACACGCTGACCAACACCGGCAACCAGAGCTGCGGCGCGTACCAGCTCACGGCCACCGTGCCGGCGGGCGATGCCACGCTGGGCTGGACCACCGCGATCTACCTCGACGTCAATGGCGACGGCCAGATCAATGCGGGCGACACCCTGGTCACCGGCCCGATCGCAGGGCCGCTCGCGGCCGGTGCAACGCAGAAGCTGCTGGTGCGCGTGTTCGCTCCGGGCGGTGCCAGCGCGGGCGCGACCGACACCGCGACCGTGACGGCGACGTTCACGGACCCGGCCCCGAACTGCGGCGCGCCGTCGGCCACCGACGTCAGCACCGTGATCACGGGCCAGCTGCGCGTCGTCAAGACGCAGGCCCCCGACGTCGCCTGCGACGGCACGGCGGACGCCGCCTTTGCCGCGACGCCCCTGTCGCTGAAGCCCGGCCAGTGCATCGTCTACCAGATCGTTGCCACCAACGAAGGCAGCGCGCCGGTCACCAACATCGCGATCAACGATGCGGCGCCCGCGTACACCACGATGAGCCCCACGCAGCCCCCGGTGGCCACGCGGTGCGTCTCCACGGGTGTGAGCGGAACGGCCCTGGCCTACGCGCAGACCGCCACCGCGGTGAGCTGCGGCAGCGCGGCCAACACCGTGGCCCCGAGCGGCACGGCCACCCTGACCTTCGCCGTACGGATCAACCAGTGATGCGCGATTGAGTCGCCGGCGGGCCTCGGGGTCCGCCGGCTTTGAGCGAAGCGCCGCCCTGTCGGCCGCGCTTCGCCTTTTTCCCCTGCCGCTTTCGTGCGCCGTGCATGCGCATCGGCGCGGAAGCGGCAGCGGAAAAAGATCCAGTCATTCACGGCCCGGAGGGGCCGACGGAAGGTTTCGCGGAGTGCAATTCTTGTCTGATTCAATGAGCGTGAGCGGCAGCTCGCATCGATGGCGCCGCGCCCGCGCCACGCTCGCGATCGGGCTGGCATTCCTCCTTGCTCCGGCTGCGGTGCTGGCCGCCCCCGCCCCCGGCGGCACCGTGATCCGCAACGTGGCAACGGCCACCTACGTGCCGGCCGGATTTGCCCAGACCGAAACTTCCAGCTCCAACAGCGTGGTGGCGAACGTGCTGCCGGTCGAGGCGCTGGTGCTGACGCAGGACCAGACCGTCACGCGTCCGCCCGCCACCGTCGTCACGCTGAGCCACCTGCTCACCAACACCGGCAACGTGCCGTCGAGCTACATGCTGGGCTTTGCCAACAACGCCGGCGGCTGCGCGGCCGACACGCTGGACCTTTCGGCCCTGCGGGTGGTGCGCGACACCAACAACAACGGCGTGGTGGACCCCGCCGATCCGGTGCTTCCGCTCGGCGCCGGCGCTGCGCTGGCGCTGCAGCCCGGCGAGACGGCCGCGCTGCTGGTGCAGGGAACGATCCCGGCGAGCGCGAACGGTGTCGCCTGCACCGCATTGACGGCCACCACCGCGCTGCAGAACCTGAGCGCCACCAACCGCGACGTCGTGACCGTCGGCGACGTCGCGGTGATCTCCATCACCAAGGCCGCGAGCTATCCCGGCATCGTCGTGCCGGGGCAGACGCGCATCGACTTCACCGTTTCCGGCACCAACATCGGCGCCCGCGATGCGCAGCCCGCCAACAGCGCCGCGCCGGCCGGCACGCCGGTGCTGGTGAACGGCGCGCCGGCCAGCCTCGTGCTGGTGCGCGACCTGGTGCCAGCCGGCACGCAGTACATCGCCGGCACGCTGCAGAGCACTGCCGCGGGCGCGGTGCGCCTGTTCCGCCTGCCGGGCGATCCGGCCTTCAGCTACCGCACCGCGGACGATGCCGCCGCGATCGAGGTGGCGATCGGCGTGCCCACTCCCGTGTCGCGCAATGCATCGATCGCGATGCAGTTCGCCGTGCGGGTCAGGCCGGACCAGACCGGCGACATCCGCAACACCGCGCAGAGCTACTACAACGACGGCGTCGCGCTGGCGGTGTCGCCGTCCAACACGGTGCTCATCACCACGAGCCAGAGCCGCATCGGCGTTGCCAAGGCCGCGTCGGCGCCGCGCCCGAACCGCGGCGCCGATGGCCTGCTCGACGGAACCGCCACGGTTCGCTTCAGCGTGGACATCCGCAACTACGGCGCCGTGTGGCTCTACGGCGTGCAGGCGGCCGACCTGCTCGAAGGCAGCGGTGCCACTCAGTTCGGCAGCTACACGACCGCGGCGGTACCGGGGCCGAACCAGTACACGGTGGTGGCCGGCTCGATCGGCATCGCGGGCAACCAGGGCAATGGCGTGAGCGGCACCGTGGCTGCGGCCAACGCTGCCTTCACCGGCACGCCGGCCGCGCAGAACCTGCTGGCACCCGGGGCCGTGCTGCCGGTCGGGGCGCGGTTCACGGTGCAGTTCGATCTGCGCATCAACCTCAGCGGCCGCACCGGCACGCTGCTGAACAGCGTGCGCGCACAGGGCGCGCTCACGCCCGGCGGCGCGCCCGTGGCTTTCGACGATTCGGTCGATGGCGCCGACCCGGACCCGGACGGCGACGGCAACCCGAACAACAACAGCTCGCCAACGCCGGTGTCCATGGAGCTTCCCTCGCTCACGCTCGTGAAGAGTGTCTCGCTGCCGCGGCGCATCGGGCAGGGCGTGTACGAACTCGACTACCGGCTGCTGGTCACCAACACCGGTATCGCCCCGGCGCCGCACGTGCGCGTGATCGACAACCTGAACTGCACCTTCGACATGGACAAGCCGGACGGCTCGGTCGCGTCCTGGGAGCTGGTCGGTGCGCCCAAGGCGCGCAGCGGACTGCTCGACGTCGCGGGAAGCTTCACCGGCCGCGCTACCTGCAACCGCGGCGCGCTCGCCAGCAGCGATCCCTTCCAGCTGCCGACCGAGGCGGTGCTCAGCCTGAGCGACGGCAACCGCGGCCTGGCGCCCGGCCAGAGCGAGCAGATCGGCTTCACGGTGCGCATCACCGAGAAGGCCGGTGCGGTGGGCAGCCGCGTGGCGGTCACCAACAAGGCCTGGGCCGCGGCCTTCGACCAGAACACCATCAACGTCACGCCCGCCATGCTGGTGGCGGCCAGCGCGAGCTCGGTGCAGTCGCTGCTGGCTGATCCGGCAGGCACGGTCTACAACGCGGTGACGCGCGAGCCCGTTGCCGGCGCGGTGGTCACCTTCACGCGGCAGTCCTGCAGCAGCGGGGCCGCGACGCCGATCACGGCGGGGGAGATCTTTGGCGGCTCGTCGGGCGCCTATACATTCAATACGAACGGCAGCGTCTCGATGACCACGGGCGCCGACGGCAGCTACCAGTTCTTCCTGCAGTCGCCGCCGGTCACCGGCATGTGCACCTACTCGCTCGGCGTGGTGCCGCCGGCGGGCACCGGCTATGTCTACCCGTCGCAGCTGATCCCGGTCACGGCCGGCACTTTCTCGGGCTGCGGCCAGATCGCGCCCAACGCCACGCCGCCCAAGGGTGCCGATCCGACGACCCACTACTTCTCCGTCAACGCCGGCTTCAATGCCTCGGGCGCGGCTTGCGACATCGTGCACAACCACATCCCGCTCGACCCGGGCAACGTGCTCGGGCTGGTGCTGCGCAAGGACGGCAGCAAGCGCCAGGTGGAGTTCGGCGACTTCATCGACTACGCACTGACCGTGACCAACAAGACCGGATTCCCGGTCACCGGCGTGCGCTTCAGCGACAGCCTGCCGCCGGGCTTCGCCTATGTGGCCAACAGTGCGCGCCTCAACACCGCCGCGGCCGGCAACCCGGCGGGCGGCGCGGGCCCGCAACTGGTCTTCGACTACCCGACGCTCACCCTCGGTATCGACCAGGCGGCCGTGGTGCGCTACCGCGTGCGCATCGGCGTGGGTGCGCCCACCAATGGCGACGCCGTCAATCGTGCGCGCGCCTATTCGGGGCCGCTGCAGTCCAACCTCGCGAACTGGACGGTACGCGTCACGGGCGGCGTGTTTTCCGACGACGCCTTCCTGTTCGGCAAGGTCTACATGGACTGCAAGGCGGACGGCAGGCAGGAAGGCGCCGACGAGATCGGCGTGCCCGGCGTGCGCCTGTTCATGGAGGACGGCACCAACGTCGTCACCGACGTGGAGGGCAAGTGGAGCCTCTACGGCCTCAAGCCGCTCACCCACGTGCTGCGCCTGGACCAGACCACGCTGCCGCCCGGCGCCCGCCTGGAGCTGCTGGACAACCGCAATGCCGGCCGCCCCGAGAGCCGATTCGTCGACCTGAAGAAGGGGGAGTTCCACAAGGCCAACTTCATCATCGGCAATTGCGGCGACCAGGCCGTGGTGGCCGACGTGGTGGCGCGCCGCGCCGCCATTGCCGCGATCCCGGACACCGAGGCCGAGGCCCAGGTGCGGCTGCGCCTGAATCCGGAAGGACAGATCGTTGCAGTGGGCGATCTCCGCTCGCTGCCGGCCAGCGGCCAGGCGCTTGCGAGCGGCAGCAGCGGCTCGACCATGGCGTCGTCGGCGCCGCTGATCGCGATGCCCGATGCGCCGGCCAACGCCAGCAGCTTCGTCGGTGCCGCGTCGGGCAGCATGAGCGGCACGCTGGGCGCCACCGCGCCGGCGGCCGCGACCCCGGCCGGAAGCCTGTTCGCCGCGCTCAACGGCCTGCCGGCCGCTGCGCAGGGCGCTTCGGCCGCGGGTGGCGCGGCGGCCGGCATCGGCGCCTTCGCCAGCCGGCCCGTCAACACCTCCGCCGCCATGCTGGCGCCGCGCAGCGCGCCGCTGCTGCCGCAGGCCGCGCCCAGCCCGATCGAGCTGGAAGTGCTGCTGCCCGAGCTCGACGGCAACGCCCTCGGCTTCCTCGGCCTGAAGGAAGGCGACACCGTTCCCGGCCAGTCGATCAACGTGCGCGTCAAGGGCGAGTCCGGCGTGGCGCTGCGCCTCTCGGTCAACGGCCAGGCGATCGACGAACGACGCGTCGGCAAGAAGACGCAGCTGCCGTCGAAGAGCATCGGCGCCTGGGAATACGTCGGCGTGGTGCTGCAGCCCGGGGCCAACCGCCTGCAGCTCGACGCGGTGGACGATTTCGGCAACGTGCGCGCCACGCAGCGGATCGGCATCGTCGCGCCGGACAAGCTCGGCGCCATCCAGGTCGACTTGCCCGAGCTTGCATATGCCGACCTGCGCACCCCCGTGGCTGTCAAGGTGCGGCTGGTCGACGCGGCCGGCGTGCCGGTGACCGCGCGCACCCAACTCACCCTGGAGACGGACCGCGGCCGCTGGCTCGACGAGGACCTGAACCCCGCCGAACCGGGCACGCAGGTCTTCATGGACGGCGGCGCGGCGGAGTTCCGCCTGCTGCCGCCCGGCGAGCCGGGCGATGTGCGCCTGCGCGTGAGCGCCGGCAGCTTTGTGAAGGAAGTGCGGTTGGCGTTGCTGCCCGAGATGCGGCCGATGCTCGGCGTGGGCATTGTCGAAGGCGTGCTGGACTTCACCAGGCGCGGCAGCGTACCGCTCGGCGCCATGCCTGCCGGCGCCGCGTTCGAGGCAGAGTTGACGGGCCTTGCCGACGAGCGCAAGGACCGCCGCGCCGGCGCCCGCGCCGCCTTCTTCTTCAAGGGTGCCGTCAAGGGCGACTACCTGCTCACCGCCGCCTTCGATTCCGACAAGACGCGCGACGACCGGCTGTTCCGCGACATCCGGCCCGACGAGTTCTACCCGGTGTACGGCGACTCGTCGGTCAAGGGCTTCGACGCGCAGAGCACGCAAAAGCTCTACGTGCGCATCGACAAGAACCGCTCCTTCCTGCTGTACGGCGACTTCACCACCGCGAGCAGCACCGAGGTGCGCAACCTGAGCCAGAACAACCGCTCGCTGACCGGCCTCAAGCACGTGTACGAAGACCGCAATGTGCGCGCGACCAGCTATGTCTCGCGCACCGCGCAGACCCAGCAGGTGGAGGAATTCCGCGCCGTCGGCACTTCCGGCCCCTACTACCTGAGCGCCACCAGCGGCGAGTTCGTCGACAACAGCGAGCAGGTCGAGGTCGTGGTGCGCGACCGCAACCAGCCCGACGTCGTGCTGCAGCGCACGCCGGTCACGCGCTTCGTCGACTACACGGTCGAGCCGCTTACGCGCCGCATCCTGTTCACCCATGCGATCGCGTCGGCCGATGCCAACCTCAACCCGCAGTCGATCCGCGTCACGTACGAAGTCGACAGCGGAGGCCCCAAGTTCACGGTGGCCGGTACCGACGTGCAGGTCAAGGTGGCGGAGCGCCTGCAGCTGGGCGTGGTCGCCAGCACCGACCAGAATCCCGAGAACCACCGCAACCTGCGCGCCCTGACGGCGGTGGCCCGCATCGGCGACAACACCACGGCCGCGGCCGAGCTGGTTCGCACCGATTCCGATGCGAAGGGCAAGGGCGAGGGCACGCGCCTCGAAGTGCGTCACCAGGACGAGAAGCTCGCGGTCGTGGCGCTGGCCGGCAAGACCAGCGCGGGCTTCGACAACCCCGGCGCCAGCTTTTCCGCAGGCCGCACCGAAGCCTCCGTACGCGCCGAATACAAGATCGACGCAAGCACTGCGGTGCGCGCCGAGATGATCTACAGCAAGGACGCCCTGCTCGAAGGCGACCGCAAGGGCGCTACCGCGAGCGTGCAGAAGAAGTTCGGCGACACCCTGGTCGCCGAAGTGGGCCTGCGCCAAGGCCAGCGCAGCAGCGGCCTCGCCTCCGGCTCCGGATTCGACTACGGCGAGGTCTCCACCTCCACCGGAAGCCTAGGCAGCCGCGTGGGTGCCAACAACGTGACCGCACTCGGTGCGGCGGCCACCGCCAATGCCGACAGCGAGAGCCTGACCACCGTGCGCGCACGCCTGTCGGCGCAGGTGCCCGGCGTGCCGCTGGCCCAGGTCTTCGTCGAAGGCGAGCAGGACCTGCACGATTCCGCTCGCCGCACGCTGGCCGTTGGCGGCAACTACGCCATCACCGACAAGACCCGCGTCTACGGCCGCTACGAACTCGTCTCCAGCCTCTACGGCACCGACGGACTGAGCGCGACGCAATCCAACAACGTCGGCATCCTGGGCATCGAGAGCAACTACATGGAGGGCGGCCGCGTCTACAACGAGTTCCGGCTCGCCGACAGCATCGACGGCCGGGCCGCGCAGGCGGCGACCGGCGTGCGCAACACCGTGAAGCTCACCGACCGCTTCAGCGTGACGGGCGGCCTCGAGCACACCCGCCAGCTGGGCGGCTACGCCAACAGCGCGAACAGCGGCACCGGCTATGCGGGCGGTCTCGGCCAGTCCACCGCCATCACCGCCGGGGTCGAGTACCTCACCGACACCTACAAGCTCAGCGGCATCCTCGAAGGACGCAAGGGCGACGATGCCGACACCCGGCTCTTCAGCGCCGGCTTCGGCTACAAGATCAGCCCCGCCTGGAGCCTGCTGGCGCGCAGCGTGGTGAGCGACAGCGAAGGGCAGGGCACCAATGCAGGCAACGAGCGCCACCTTCAGCGCCACCAGATCGGCATGGCCTACCGCCCGGTGGACACCGACAGCTGGAACGCGCTGCTGCGCTACGAGCGCCGCTCCGAGCGCATCGTGGGGGGCGGCAATGCGGCTGGCGCGTTGAACGGCGGCAGCGCCTTCGGCAGCGATTCCGGCAACAGGAGCCTGCCGGGCAGCACCAGCGCCGACATCGTCTCGGCCCACCTGAACTACAACCCGCAGCGCGGCAGCGTTCTCAGTGCGCGCTACGCGGGCAAGATCTCGCGCGCCGACGACGGTTTCCTGGCGAGCCGCTACTGGGCCCATCTGCTGCATGCGCGCTACACGCGCGACATCAACAAGGACTGGGACTTCGGCATGCAGGCCGGCGTGCTCTACGGCAAGGGCGGCGCGCTGCAGAAGACCGCGGGCGTCGAACTCGGCTACCAGGTGGCCAAGGACCTGTGGGTCTCGGCCGGCTACAACTTCGTCGGCCTGCGCGACCGCGAGCTGACGGCCAACGAATACACCAGCAAGGGTGCCTACATCCGGCTGCGCTTCAAGTTCGACGAGACGGGGTTGGGCTTCGCGTCGGCCAGCGCCCCCGCCGCATCGGCCTCTCGAAAAAACACGGATCAGGCAAGCGAACATGCAAAGACTCAAGATTAGGCTGCGCTCGCATGCGGCCGCCGCGCGGCGATGGCTGTTGCTCGCAGCCTGGCTGCTGTCCTTTCCGCTTCTCGGGCATGCGCAGCAGGTGCTCGTGCCGCAGGGGGCGGTAAGGCTCAACGGCACCGTGGTGGGCACCAACGCCGGCCAGGTCGTGCAGACGGTTTGCGCCAACGGCTTCCCCACAGGACTGACCATGTGGGAGCGCATCAACGGCCCCGAGGTCAGCGGCACCTTCGCCAACCTGACCGGCGGGTTGCGCGCGGTCGAATTCGGCTGCACGCCATTCACCGTGAGCGAAGGCGCTGGCGCGGCGACCATCGCGTTCGGCTCGTCGGCCTCGGCGGGATGGTGGGGCCGACCGATCAACGGCATGACGCAGCGCGGTCCCCAGGTCTGTCCGGCCGGCACCGTGATTGCCGTGCTCGGCGGCTTCGACCGCATGTTCAACGGCGCCTCGGGCAACATCTATCCGACGCAGATCACCTTCGTCTGCCGCCCGGTCATGGTCACCGCGGGCGACTGGTTCCAGGCGGCGTCCAGCGGGGGCGCGAACTTTACGCTGGGCCTCACCGCGGACGACGGCGGCACGGGGCCGGGCTCCGCGGTGCCCGGGCCCGTGAACGCCGAAAAGACGGTCTGCCCGTTTTCCGCGACGGGCACCTGCAGCGGCCTGGTCGACACCGGCGGCGGTGAACTGATCGACGGCTTTTCCGGCGTGAGCGGCAAGTTTCCCGATGCGCGCGTTTCGCAGCGCATCAGTTTCGTCAATTACGCGTGGGACCAGACGCTCGGCAGCAGCACGAACACGGCCGCCTGGCGCCCGAGCGTTGCCGGCGTGGTCTTCTATCCGCCGGGCGTTTCCAACAACACGGCGCGCTACCAGCAGACCTACGAGACCTACACCTCCGCGGGCACCAACTACAGCGGCAACGCCCTGGCGCCGACCGGGACCAACAGCAACAGCTACTCGAAGACCGGCACCTGCGCGACCGCGCACGCGCTCGGCACCAACGAGGACTACACCTGCTCGAACATCATCACCGGCCGTCCGGACCTGCAGGTTCAGGTGGTCGTGCCGAGCGACGCCTGGACCAGCTACGGCCAGCAGCGCAACGTCAGGCTCATCGCCAAGAACTTCGGCCCCGCGCCGACCACGGGCTCGGACAACTCGACCGCGGTGCTGACCCTTCCGGCCGGATGGGACACGGGCACCTTGCCCGCCAACTGCGCGAAGGCCGGTTCGCCCGTGGTGGTGACCTGCCAGGTCAACCCCACGCCGCTGGCTGCTTCCAGCGGCCCGAACCTGGCGGACGGCGGCGAGGCCGGCTTCGACATTCCCGTGTTCCCGCAGCCCAGCGTGGCGACCGGCAGCTACTCGGTTCCCAACGGCGCCAAGGTGTGCGTGCAGGCCGCGACGCCTGGCGCCACGCACTTCTGCACGGTGCCCAACGACGCGGATCCGAACAACGACGATGGCGTGAACGTCAATGAAACGGCGACCCTCGTGCTCGCCTACAACACGCCGCCCAAGGTGGCGCCCAGCATCACGACCACCGTGGTCTCGAACGGCGGCGTGGGGTCGTTCAGCTACCTCGGCAACAACGGCGCGGCCGCCAGCCCCATCGTCACGACTTCGCCAGGGGTCGGGGCCTCCGGACCCGCCAAGTTTCTGACCACGCCCGCAATCTCGACGTTCATCCTGCAGAGCTCCGCGCCAGCCGGCTTCGTGCTGACCGGCATCAGCTGTACCGGCATGGCGCCGGGCGGCACCGCGACCTACGATCTCTCGACCCGAAGAGTGACCTTCGATGCGGCCGCCACCGACTACGGCGCCACCATCTTCTGCACCTTCACCTACACCCGCGTGGCCGTGACCGTCAGCAAGGTCACCGAAGGCGGCACGGGCAGCTTCGGCTTCAGCGGCACCAATGGCTTCACCGCGCAGGGCATTGCGACCACAGCGGCCGGCACGCCCGTGGCCGGTGCGCAATCGGGCCTCACCACCGTGGGGGCTGCCACCACCATCACGGAAGACGCGCCGCCCGCCGGCTGGAGGCTCAAGAGCATCGTCTGCACCGGCATGGGCGCCGGCGGCACGGCCACGCCGGACCTCGCAACGAGGTCCGTTGCGCTGAATGCCGCTGCCACTGCGGCGGGCAGCAACATTGCCTGTACCTTCACCAACTCGATCGAGCCGCAGCTCAATCTGACCAAGACCGCCAGCGCGCCGAGCTTCGCGGTCGGCACGCCGGCCAGCTACACGCTGACACTCGCCAATACCGGCCCGGTCGCCACGACCGCCGTGACCACCATCAGCGATACGGTGCCTGCGACGCTGACGCTCGGCACCATGCCCGCCGGCTGCACTGCCACCGGACAGGCCGTGAGCTGCACGGTGCCCGCGGGGCTCGCGGCCACCACTGGCAGCGTCTCTTTCGTCATTCCGGTCACGCCGCTGGCCGGCGCGGTGCCGAGCGTGGACAACACCGCGACCGCCAGCGGCGGCGGCGATCCGGCCTGCAACGCCGCGGGCAACTGCACGAGCAGCGTGACGACCCCGGTGCTCGCGCAGCCCCGCATCACGGTGCGCAAGACCAAGACCAACGTGACGGGCACCCAGACCTTCGGCTACACGCTCACGGGTGTCACCAATCCGGCGGACAGCATCGACGTGACGGCGCTGTTCACGCCGCAGGCCTCGGCCACGGTCCATCTGGGCACGGCCGGAATCGCGGCGACGGTGCAGGAGTCGAGCGTGCCCGCGGGCTGGCCGGCCAATCCGGTCTCGGCGTCCTGCCTGGACTCGGCGGCCGCGACCAGCGGCAATCCCGCGACCGAGCTGGCGACGTTCGCCGGCAACACCGCGACCCTGCCCGCGAGCGCGATGCGGTCCGGCGCGGCCATCACCTGTACCTTCACCAACACCGCGGCCCCGGTGATTGCCGTGGACAAGACCGCGCCCGCGACCGTGGCAGCCGGCGGCAACATCGCCTACGGCCTGAACCTGGCCAACACGGGCGCGGTGGACTCGGGCACCTCGCTCGTCGTGAGCGAGCAGTTGCCGCCGGGCGTGGTGGCCACGTCGGCCGTGGCCGGCACCGGCGTCACCTCGGTGAACTGCGGCACGCTGCCCAGCGCCGCCGGTGCACTGCTCAGCTGCACGATGACGCTGCCTGCCGGCGGCATTCCGGCCTCCACCGGTGTGCGCGGCTTCACGCTGAACGCGACCGCGCCGATCGCGGCAACCGGCACGGTGCTCACCAACTACGCCAGTACCAGCACGAGCGGCGTGGGTGCGCCAGCCACGGCAGCCGGCGCGGGCTGCGTGTCCGGCAACGGCGTGAGCTGTGACAGCGCCCAGACGAGCATCGTCGTCGGCTCCGGCACCGCCAGCCAATCGGGCCTGCGCATCGTCACCGACAACCAGCTTGCCAACGGCGCGGCACAGGACGTGCTCGAGGTCTTCATCCGCGACGCGGCCGGCAACCCGGTTCAGGCCGGCACGGTGGTGAGCTTCGGCGCGACGCCGAACGTCGCCTTCAACGGCGGCGCGGTGGGCGCCGCCGGCAGCTGCACGACCACGGCGGCCGCGACCTGTCAGGTGACGGCCACCTCCACCGTGGCCGCCGTCTACAGCACGACACAGGTGACGGTGGGCGGCGCGGTCCTGAGCGGCAGCTTCAGCGTCGGCGCCAACAGCTACCTGCCCAGCCCGCAGCCCTACAGGTTCGGAACCATGCCGACGGTGACCATCCGCAAGACCTCGCTCGGCGGCACCGGCACCTTCAGCTTCACGGGCACCAACGGCCTGGCGGCGACCCAGAACATCACGACCACGGTGGACGGTACGCCGGCCAGCGCGGCGACGCGTTCGCTCGCGGCAGCCAACACCGCCACGACCATCACCGAGGGCGTGCCGCCGGGGACCTATGCGCTGGTCGATGCCTCCTGCACCGGCATGGGCGCCGGCGGGACGGCCTCGCGCAACGGACGCGTGCTCACCCTGGACGCAGCCGCGACCGCGCCCGGCAGCAACATCGTCTGTACCTTCACCAACACCGCCGACACCAATCCGCCTTCGCCGCCCATCGCGCCGACGGTGATGTGCTCGACCAATGCGGCGATCTTCAACACGGGCTTCGACGGCCCGGTCGGACCGCCGCTGACGACGGGCCGCGATCCGGTATGGGAGTCGGGTATCGGCGCGGCGACGGGCGGGCCCGGCACCGTCGCCACCTGGGCGCGCTCCTACGTCGGCAACAAGGCGCCGACGGCCTGGATCGCCTCGCCCTTCGGCAATGCCAACTGGATCTCGCAGTACCAGACCACGCACGCCGGCAATGTCGACATCTACCACCGCTTCACCTTCAACATGGCGGCGTCGGTCAACCCGGCGAGCTTTTCTTTGAAGCTGGACTTCTATTCCGACAATTCGGTCGCCGAGATCTACGTCAACGGCGTGCTGCAGAGCGTTGGAGGCGTGCCGCAGGGCGGGGCGACCCCGTACACCTTCCGCGGCTTCGACCCGGGTGCCGCGGCCAGCGCGACGCTGGCGAGCAACTGGCAGTCCGGGTCGAACACGGTGGTCGTCCACATCAAGAGCGGCGCCCCCTACCAGGGCTTTCTCGCCCAGGCGACCACCAGCGCGCTCTGTTCGCCGGCCACGGTCACCTTGCAGAAGACCACGACCGGCGGCACCGGCGGCCCCTTCAGCTTCACGTTGACCAACACCACCCAGGCAGCCGGCAGCGTCAGCACCGTGGCCGCCGGCACGCCGGCGCAGGTGGACGGCAACACGGCAGCCGCGGGCACGCAGGCCTTCACCGCCAGCGCGAACGGCGCGGTCATCAGCATCACCGAAGCCGCGGTGCCCGGCTGGAACCTGGCCGGTGCAACCTGTACCGACGCGGGCACGCCGGTGGGCAGCCTGGGCACCGGGGCGAGCGGCCGGACCTACACGATCCCGGCGGCCAGCGTGCAGCTGGGCAAGTCGCTGCAATGCGTGTTCACGAATGCCGCATCTGCGAGCGTGACCATCCGCAAGGTTTCCGTGGGCACCACCGGCACCTTCGGCTTCACGGGCGACAACGGCCTGGCGGCGCAGAGCATCACCACCACCGCCGCCGGCACGCCCGCCGCGGGCGCGGCCCAGACCCTGACCACGCCCGGCGTGGCGACGACCATCACGGAAGATCCGCTGCCGGCCGACTACGTGCTGACGGGCATCAGCTGTACCGGCCTGGGTGCCGGCGGAGCCGCCACGCCCGATCTGCCGAACCGCAAGGTGACGCTGAGCGCCGCCGCCACGGCACCGGGCAGCAACATCGCGTGTACCTTCACCAACACCTATTCGCCGCCGTTTCCCCGGGTCCAGATCGTCAAGACCACCGTCGGCGGCGTCGGCGCCAATCTCTTCGGCTTTGCGCTCAGCGGCCTTTCAACGGCGACCGACAGCATCACCGTGACGGGCGAAGGCAGCGCGAACGGCGCCGCCAACATCACGGGCACCGCAGGAACCGGCGTCACCATCCGGGAAAGCTCGCCGGACGGCTGGCCCGCCAATCCGATGAGCGCCAGCTGCGTGGACGCGAACAGCAGCACGCCGACCGCCAAGTTCGGCACGCTCACGGGCAACCAGCTGAGCATTCCTGCTGCCAACATGGTGGCCGGGGCGGCCATCACCTGCACCTTCGTCAATGGCTACCCCAGGAGCGTGACCGGCCGGGTGTTCCTGGACAACGGCGTGGGCGCCGGAATCGCCAACGACGGCCTGATCAACGGCGGCGAGGCCGGCATCCCTGGCATCACCGTGCGCTTGACCGATTGCGGCGCCACCACGCTCGCAACGACGATCACGAACGGCAGCGGGCAGTACGCGCTGGGAGCGCCCCTCGGTCTCGGCTTGAACGATCCGGTGTGCGTGGAAGAGACCAACGCCGCTTCGCGCATCTCCACGGGCGCCTCGCTGGGCAGCGTCCCGCTGCGCTCCGGCCAGGCCGTCGCCATCGCCGGCATCAGCTACACCTACACCCGCAGCGGCACGCCGGATCGCATCGCCTTCACCTGGAACGGCACCGGCCACGCGGGGCTCAACTTCGGCGACGTGGACCGCAACACGCTCGCGGCCGACGGCGCGAAGACCGGCCAGCCCGGCAGCACGGTGAGCTATCCGCACACCTTCATGGCCCGGACCGCGGGTGCCGTGAGTTTCGACATCCCGAGCTCGATCGACACGCCTGCCGTCAGCGGCTGGAGCGGGAAGATCTTTGCCGACGTGGGCTGCACCGGTTCGCTGCAGGCGGGCGCCGCGCTGCTCTACCCGCCGGCCGCGCCGGTGAACGTCGTGGCCGGGCAGAGCGTCTGCATCCTGATGCAGGAGTTCATTCCCGCCAACGCGGCGACCGGCAACGGCAACGCCAGCGTCGTGCAGGCCAGCTTCGTGTTCACCAATGCCGGCCCGGCCCTGAGCGCCACCTACACGGTGACCGACACCACGACCGTCTCGACCAGCGCGCTGGAGCTCAAGAAGGAAGTGCGCAACGTGACGCAGGGTGGCAGCTTCGGCATCAACAACCAGGCGAAGCCTGGAGAGGTGCTGGAGTACCGCATCACCTACACCAACAACGGCTCCAGCCCGATCAGCGGCATGACGGTCAACGACACGACGCCGCAGTTCACCGCCTTCGTCACGGCGCAGGCGGGCACGACGCCGGCGACGCTCGCGAACTGCCAGAAGCGCACGCCCGCCAATCCGATTCCGGCGGCCACGGAGGCCTGCGCAACGGCGCAGACCGCGGGAGGCACGGGGGCGCTGAGCTGGCAATTCACGGGACCGCTGGACCCGGGCGCTTCGGGGGCTGTTCTTTTCACGGTCAAGGTGAACTGAGGCCGAAGAGATGCGGGCCGAATAATCCGGCGCTGCCGGCGGGCGCGATTGCAACCGCCCCGGCCTCATGACACCATGCCCGCATGCCCTACCAACTGCATTACTGGCCCACCATCCAGGGCCGCGGCGAATTCGTGCGGCTCGCGCTCGAGGCGGCCGGTGCCGACTACGTCGACGTGGCGCGCCTGCCTGAAGCCGAGGGCGGCGGCGAGTCCGCGCTGGGCCGGCGGCTGGGCGACCCCGACAGCGCGCGGCCCGCGTTCGCGCCGCCCTTCCTCGTCGACGGCGACATCGTGGTCGGACAGACGGCCGCGATCCTGCTCTACCTCGGGCCCCGGCTCGGGCTGTCGGGCGTGGGCGAATCAGACGGCCTGTGGACGCACCAGCTGCAGCTCACCATTGCCGACGTGGTCGCCGAGGCGCACGACACGCACCATCCGATCTCGACCGGCGCCTACTACGAAGACCAGCGCGACGCGGCCGTGCTGCGCGCACAGGCCTTTCGCAACGAGCGCATCCCCAAGTTCCTGAACTGGTTCGAGCGCGTGCTGCAGCGCAACCCCGCGGGCAGCCTGCACCTGGTGGGCGACGTGCTGACCTATGCGGACCTGTCGCTGTTCCAGCTGGTGGACGGTCTGCACTACGCGTTCCCGAAGGCCACGGCGCGGGCGCTGGCTGCAACGCCCGCGGTCGAGAAGCTGCATGCCAACGTCAGGCGGCGGCAGCGCGTGCACGACTACCTGCAGAGCCCGCGCCGCGTCGCGTTCAACGAGGACGGCATCTTCAGGCGCTACGCTGAATTGGACGGCTAGCCTTCCCCGGCCTCGTTGCGTATGCGCAGCGCCAATTCATACAGCGTGTTGCGCGGCGCGCCGCTGATCTCTGCAGCCAGCTTCACCGCCGTTTTCACCGGCAGTTCCGCCATCAACAGGCGCAGCACGCGTTCGCCTTCCGCGCCGCCGTCGCCGCTCACCGCCACCGGGTGCAGCACCAGCGCGAACTCGCCGCGAATGCGGTCGCGGTCGGCGCCGAACCAGTCGGGCAGGGTGCTGGCCGCCACCGTTGCGATTTCCTCGAACTGCTTGGTGAGCTCGCGGCCCACGGTGATGCGGCGCTCGCCCAGCGTGGCCAGTGCGCGCGCGAGGTTCTCGATGCGGTGCGGTGCTTCGAGCAGTACCACGGCGCGCGGCTCCTGCGACAGCGCCTGCACGGCCGTGTCGCGCTCGCCGGCCTTGCTCGGCAGGAAGCCCGCGAAGACGAAGGCACTGCTGCTGGCGTTGGCGTCGCCGCCTTCGGCCACCAGGCCCGCCGCGCCCACCAGGGTGGTCACGCTGCTCGCACCGGGCAGCGGCAGCACGCGCTGCCCGGCCGCGCGCACGGCCGCAGCGAGCCGCGCGCCGGGGTCGCTCACGCCGGGCGTGCCGGCGTCGCTGACGTAGGCGATGCGCTCGCCCTGCGCGAGCCGCGCGACCACGGCCTGTGCGGCCTCGGCCTCGTTGTGCTGGTGCACCGCCAGCAGTTGTGCGCCGGGGCGGTCGATGCCGTAGGCGCGCAGCAGGCTTTGCGTGTGGCGCGTGTCCTCGCAGGCGATGGCGTCCACCAGCTGCAGCACATGCAGCGCGCGCAGCGTGATGTCGGCCAGGTTGCCGATGGGCGTGGCGACCACGTAGAGCGTGCCCTGCGGATAATGCTGCGCACCCGCGGCGTCGCGCGCGGCCGCGAGGGCGGCGCCGAATGAAGCAGGGGCGAGTGAAGCCAAGGGGTTTCTCCGTCAGAACGAACAAGAAGATTGCAGGCAGGGAGCCATGAAGACAGACACCACAACGAAGCATCGCGGCGATGCGGCGGAAGACGCCGCGCTCGACCATCTGCAGGACGCCGGCCTCGTGCTGGTCGCGCGCAATTATCGGACGCCCGGGCGCGGCGGCGGCGAGATCGACCTGATCATGCGCGATCCGCGCCATTCGCCGCAGGGCACCCTGGTGTTCGTCGAGGTCCGCCAGCGCAGCACCGGCACGCACGGCGGCGCGGGCGGCAGCATCACCGGACTGAAGCAGCGACGCATCGTGTTCGCCGCGCAGCATTACCTGAGCCGGCTGCGCACGGTACCGCCATGCCGTTTCGACGTGGTGCTGGTCGAAGAGACAATCACCTGGCTCCCGGGCGCCTTCGACGCGAGTTGATCCAATCGAACACCCGTGGAGCAACCCATCCCATGCCGGGCACCCGCAAGTGACGCGAAGTGCGCGGAGATTCGGGGTGGGGCATTCCAAAACGTCTTGTTTCACAACCCCCAGTTATCATCCCGCCTCATGCTCGAGCAACGGATTCAGCAGCACTTCATCGACAGTGCCGACCTCAAGTACCAGACCGGACCGGTCCTCAGCAAACCCATCTCTCAAGCGATGCAGGCCATCCTGGCGTGCGTGACCAGCGGCGGCAAGGTGCTCGCCTGCGGTGCTGGCGTGTCGGGGCTGCTGGCGGCCCAGTTCGCCGCGCAGTTCGTGGGCCGCTTCGAACGCGAGCGGCCCGAGCTCGGCGCCATCGCGCTGCCCGGGGACACCACCGACCCCGAGGCCGACAGCGCGAGCGCGACGGACGTCGACCGCTTCGCCCGCCAGGTGCGCGCGCTCGGCCAGGCCGGCGACGTGCTGCTGGCGTTGAGCGCCAGCGGACAGTCGGCGTCGGTGCTTGCCGCGGTGGCAGCCGCGCACGAACGCGACATGACCGTGGTCGCGCTGCTCGGCAACGCCGTCTCGGGGGCGCCCTCGGCGCTGGCTGCGGGCAGCAGCGGTTCGGGCGGCGCCATCGGCCGTGCGCTGCGCGAGACCGATGTCCAGATCAGCGTGCCGCACGAGCGTGCGGCGCGCATCCACGAAATCCACCAGATCGCGCTGCATTGCCTGTGCGACGGCGTGGATGCCCAGTTACTCGGAGAACAGGAAGCTTCCTCATGACCATGACGACCATGACGATGACATCATCGACCCGGCGTTTCGCCCTGGCCCTCACCCTGGGTGCCGCGCTGGTCGCCGGCCTTTCCGCCTGCGTGCCGCTCGTCGTGGGCGGTGCGGCCGTGATGGGCGTGGGCATGGTGGCCACCGACCGCCGCAGCTCGGGCGCGCAGCTGGACGACCAGGGCATCGAGTTGCGCGCCGCGGCCCGCGTGCGCGACATCGCCAACGACCAGATGTACGTGAGCGTCACCAGCTACAACCGCCAGGTGCTGCTGACCGGCGCCGTGGGCAGCGAAGCCGACCGCCGCCGTGTCGAGGAGGAAGTGAGCCGCATCGTGAACGTGCGCTCGGTGGTGAACGAGCTGACCGTCGGCTCCTCGAGCACCTTCCAGGACCGCTCGAACGACCTCTACATCACCGGCAAGGTGAAGGCCTCGCTGCTCGACGCCAAGGACATCTTCGCCAATTCCTTCAAGGTGGTGACCGAGCGCGGCGTGGTCTACCTGATGGGCATCGCGACGCGGCGCGAAACCGACCGCGCCACCGACATCACGCGCGGTGTGTCGGGCGTGGTGAAGGTCGTGCGCGTGGTCGAGGTCGTGAGCGAGGCGGATCTGGCGGCCAGCCAGGCGGCAAACCAGGCTGCGGCGCAGCGCGGCGGCACGGGTCCGGCGCCGGTGACCTCGGCAACGCCGTCCGCGCCTTCGCCGTCGCCAGCGCCTTCTTCCTCCAGCTCGCGCGTGCCGCTGCCGCCGATGGAGCCGCTGCCCGCAAGCGGCGCGACGACGTCGCCGATCCGCTGAAGAACGAGCGCCGAACCAAAAATGCCCGCTGCTCGTCGCGGGCATTTTTCGTGGAACACCGCGGAACCGGCTTCGCCGGGCCGCAGGTGTTGCCCCCGGTAGGGGGAAGGCGAAGCGACACGGAGTGCGCGCAGCCTGGGGGCGAGCCTATTTCAATCGGATGATGAGGCTCGACGTGTCCCAGCGCCGCCCGCCGGCCTGCTGCACGTCGGCGTAGAACTGGTCGACGAGCGCCGTCACCGGCACGCGCGCGCCGTTGCGCTTGGCTTCGTCGAGCACGAGGCCCAGGTCCTTGCGCATCCAGTCGACGGCGAAGCCGTAGTCGAACTTGCCTTCGATCATGGTCTTGCCGCGGTTTTCCATCTGCCAGCTCTGGGCTGCGCCCTTGCTGATGACGCCGAGCACCGCCTCCATGTCGAGCCCCGCGCGCTGGCCGAAGGCGATGGCTTCCGACAGGCCCTGCACCAGGCCCGCGATGGCGATCTGGTTCACCATCTTGGCGAGCTGGCCGGCGCCGCTGTCGCCCAGCAGCGTGACCGCGCGCGAGAACGCCATGGCCACCGGCCTGATGTGCTCGAACACAGCCGCATCGCCACCGCACATCACGGTGAGCGCGCCGTTCTGCGCGCCGGCCTGTCCGCCCGAGACGGGCGCGTCGATGAAGTGCAGGCCCAACGCCTGAGCGGCCTTGGAGAGCTCGCGCGCCACGTCGGCCGAGGCGGTGGTGTGGTCGACCAGCACCGCGCCCTTCTTCATGCCGGCGAAAGCGCCGTCGTCGCCCAGCACCACGGAGCGCAGGTCGTCGTCGTTGCCGACGCAGCAGAACACGATGTCGGCGCCGGCCGCGGCTTCGCGCGGCGTCGGGGCGTGGCGCCCGGGTGCGCCGAATTCGGCGGCCCAGGCCTGCGCCTTGGCGGGCGTGCGGTTGTAGACCGTGACTGTATGGCCGGCCTTGGCCAAGTGTCCGGCCATGGGCCCGCCCATGACGCCGAGGCCAAGGAAGGCCACCGTCTGGGCGGGAACGGATTCGTAGGTGCGGGGGTTGATGCTGCTCATGGCCGACAGCTTAAAGCCAAGAAAGCCGATCCCATCAGGCATGAAACCCGCGCGATCCAGTCGCGAGACACCGCAGAACCGGCTTCGCCGTGCGGCAGGTGTCGCCCCCGGTAGGGGGAAGGCGAAGCGACACGAAGTGCGCGAAGCCTGGGGGCGAGCCCTTACACAATTGCGAAGTGCTCCGTGCCTGCCGACAGGTCGGTGCTGCGCGCGCGCTGGCTGTTGAGCTTGATCTGCAGCCGCAGGTCGTTCGCCGAGTCGGCGTTGCGGATCGCGTCCTCGAAGTTGATCGAGTGGCTCTCGAACAGGTCGAACAGCGCCTGGTCGAAGGTCTGCATGCCCAGGTTGCGGCTCTTGCGCATGATCTCCTTGATCTCGCCCACCTCGCCCTTGAAGATCAGGTCGGAAATCAGCGGCGTGTTCAGCAGCACTTCCACCGCCGCCACGCGGCCCGTGCCGTCCTCGGTGGGCACCAGGCGCTGCGACACCAGCGAGCGCAGGTTCAGCGACAGGTCCATCAGCAGCTGCGCGCGGCGCTCTTCGGGAAAGAAGTTGATGATCCGGTCCAGCGCCTGGTTGGCGCTGTTGGCGTGCAGCGTGGCCATGCACAGGTGGCCGGTTTCGGCGAAGGCCACCGCGTGTTCCATGGTCTCGCGGTCGCGGATTTCGCCCATCAGGATCACGTCGGGCGCCTGGCGCAGCGTGTTCTTCAGCGCGGCTTCCCAGCTGTCGGTGTCGATGCCCACCTCGCGCTGCGTCACCACGCAGTTCTTGTGCGGGTGCACGAACTCGACCGGGTCCTCCACCGTGACGATGTGGCCGTACGAATTTTCGTTGCGCCAGTCGATCATCGCGGCCAGCGTGGTCGACTTGCCCGAGCCGGTGGCGCCCACCAGGATGCACAGGCCGCGCTTGGTCATCGACACATCCTTCAGGATCTGCGGCATGCCCAGCCCGTCGATGGTCGGCAGCTTGGCGGGGATGGTCCGCATCACCATGCCGACCTTGCCCTGCTGCACGAAGGCGTTCACGCGGAAGCGGCCGATGCCGGTCGGCGAGATCGCGAAGTTGCACTCCTTGGTGCGCTCGAACTCCGCCGTCTGGCGGTCGTTCATGATCGAGCGCGTGAGCGCCAGCGTGTGCTGCGCACCCAGCGCCTGCTGCGACACCTTGGTGACCTTGCCGTCGACCTTGATGGCCGGCGGAAAGTCGGCGGTGATGAACAGGTCGCTGCCGCTGCGGCTCACCATGAGCTTGAGCAGGTCGTTGATGAACTGGCTGGCTTGATCGCGTTCCATGAGAGCGCTCCTTGATCTGTTTAGTTTGATGCTGCCGGCGGCCGACCGCCGGGCCGCCCCAAGGCGGCCGCGCCTCCCCCTTGGGGGGTGGAGTTACACGCAGCGCAGCGAAGTGAAAAGCCGGGGGGCTTCATGGCTAGCCTGGGAAGTTTTCTGGGATCTTCGCCTTGCCGCGGGCTTCTGCAGCCGAGATGGTATTGCGGCGCACCAGTTCCGTCAGGTTCTGGTCGAGCGTCTGCATGCCCGAGCCCTGGCCGGTCTGGATGGTGGAGTACATCTGCGCGACCTTGGCCTCGCGGATCAGGTTGCGGATGGCCGGCGTGCCCAGCATGATCTCGTGCGCCGCCACGCGGCCCTGGCCGTCCTTGGTCTTGCACAGCGTCTGCGAGATCACGGCCTGCAGCGACTCCGACAGCATGGCGCGGATCATTTCCTTTTCCTCGCCGGGGAACACGTCGATGATCCGGTCGATGGTCTTGGCCGCCGACGAGGTGTGCAGCGTGCCGAACACCAGGTGGCCCGTCTCGGCCGCCGTCATGGCGAGGCGGATGGTCTCCAGGTCGCGCAGCTCGCCCACCAGGATGGCGTCGGGGTCTTCGCGCAGTGCGGAGCGCAGCGCGTTCGAGAACGACAGCGTCATCGGCCCCACTTCGCGCTGGTTGATCAGGCACTTCTTCGATTCGTGCACGAACTCGATCGGGTCTTCCACCGTGAGGATGTGGCCGTACTCGTTTTCGTTGAGGTAGTTGACCATGGCCGCCAGCGTGGTCGACTTGCCCGAGCCCGTGGGGCCCGTCACCAGCACCAGTCCGCGCGGCTTGAGGGCGAGTTCACCGAAAATCTTCGGCGCATTGAGCTGCTCCAGCGTCAGGATCTTCGAGGGAATGGTCCGGAACACCGCGGCCGCGCCGCGCGCCTGGTTGAAGGCATTCACGCGGAAGCGCGCGAGGCCGTCGATCTCGAAGGAGAAGTCGACCTCCAGGAACTCTTCGTAGTGCTTGCGGTGCGTGTCGCTCATGATGTCGTACACCATGGCGTGAACGCCCTTGTGATCGAGCGCATCGACGTTGATGCGGCGCACGTCCCCGTTGACGCGGATCATGGGCGGCAGCCCTGCGGAAAGGTGCAGGTCGGAGGCTTTGTTCTTGACGCTGAACGCCAGCAATTGGGTGATGTCCACGGGGCTCCTCGGCTCGGTTCTGGTGACGTTTTGATACGATTTTGGACGATTATGACGATGATTGGCGACGACCTCCAGCAAGTAAACAACCGGATCGCAAAGGCATGTGTAACGGCCGGCCGCGCGCCCGCCGAGGTGAGGCTGCTGGCGGTGTCCAAGACCTTCGGGCCGCAGGCCGTGCGCGAGGCGCATGCGGCGGGCCAGTCGGCCTTCGGCGAGAACTACGTGCAGGAAGGCCTGGACAAGATCGAAGCCCTCGCCGACCTGCGCGCTTCCCTCGAGTGGCACTGCATCGGCCCCCTGCAAAGCAACAAGACGCGGCCCGTGGCCGAGCACTTCGACTGGGTCCACAGCATCGACCGGCTGAAGATCGCCGAGCGACTTTCTGCCCAGCGGCCGGCGCACTTGCCGCCGCTCGATGTATGCCTTCAGGTTAATGTGGACGGCGGCGCGAACAAATCCGGCGTGCCGCCCGAAGAGGCGCTCGCGCTGGCGCGCGCTGTGGCGGTCTTGCCACATCTGCGGCTGCGCGGGCTCATGGCGATCCCCGAGCCGGCGGCCGATTTCGAAGCGCAGCGCGCGTTGTGCCTGCGCGCGCATGCGGTGTACCAGTCGATCCGCGACGCGGGCATCGCGCTAGACACGCTGTCGCTCGGCATGAGCGCCGATCTTGAAGCAGCGATCAGCGCCGGCAGCACGATGGTGCGCGTCGGCACGGCCATTTTCGGCGGCCGCTCGTACGGCAAGCCGGCCTGACCGGCCCGTGTTTCAGATCCCCAGCGGCAGGCGCGCGCTGCTTTTCACTTCTTCCATCACCGCATAGGTCCGCGTCTCGCGCACGCCCGGCAACTGCCACAGCACGGTGCCGGCGAACTCGCGGTAGGCGGCCATATCGGCCATGCGGGTCTTGAGCAGGTAGTCGAAGCCGCCCGCGACCATGTGGCATTCCATGATCTCGTCGCGCACCTGCACGGCCGCCTTGAACTGGTCGAACACGTTGGGGGTGGTGCGGTCGAGCAGCACCTCGACGAAGACGGTGAAGCCGCGGCCCAGCTTGTGCGGATCGAGCCGCGCCTCGTAGCCCAGGATGAAGCCGTCGCGCGTGAGCCGCTGCACCCGCGCCAGCACCGCGGTGGGCGAGAGCGCCACCGCCTCGGCCAACTTGAGGTTGGTGATGCGGCCATCCTCCTGAAGGATCTTCAGCAGCCGGAGATCGATGCGGTCCAGGTCGAGCATCGGAGGATTATCCGGCTCGAATGTCAATTTCTTGCAGAAGATGCGGCCTATGGGCGCTGGCCATAGGAAATAGAACCAGGGAGTTGCCGGCGGCCTACCCTTGCCTACCCAACGCGCCGCATCTGCGGGGTCGATGAGCCGCGGTGCCTATCGCTCGCCGGACGGAATCGTTCCCTCCCGCATGGCCTTGATGGCCTCGGCCTCCACGGCTTCGCGCGTGGCGGGCTGGCCGGTGCGCGCCACGGGCCAGGGTGCGCCCTGGCTCACGGCGCTCCATGCGGGCTGGTTGCGCGCCGTCTCCAGTTCGGCGACGACGCGATCGCGCGACGGATCCAGCCTGGCATGGTCGGGGTGGCGCGTCACGCCGGCCTCGGTCGGCGCGAAGTGGTATTCGCTCGCGGCCGAAGCGGCCAGGGGCGCCAGCGCGGCGGCCGAAACGGCCACGGCGAGAAGGGGAAAGAGAAGTGTGCGGTGCAGCATGGTGATGGATGTCCCTTGGTTGTTCGCCGTCGCCGACATGGCGCCAGCCATGCCAGGCCTGGGCCGGCATGCCGGTCGAATCTAGGGAGGCAGGCCGTCAGGTGCCGCACGCCGCGATTACATCGGCGCAATGCGTGGTCCCAACGTCTCTTGCATAACCGTCAGCGCGGCGCGCATAAGCCATGGCGCGACGCGCGGTAGAGGTCTATCGTTGCGCCCACCCGAACAAACCAAGGGATATCCCATGAGCGAAAAACTCTCCTTCGTCAGCCCGACCGCCAACAGCCCGTGGGGCACGTATCTTTCGCAGGTCGACCGCGTCGTGCCGTACCTCGGCCCGCTGGCCCGCTGGGTCGAGACACTCAAGCGCCCCAAGCGCGCGCTGATCGTCGACGTGCCGATCGAGATGGACGACGGCACCATCGCCCACTTCGAGGGCTACCGCGTTCAGCACAACATGAGCCGCGGCCCGGGCAAGGGCGGCGTGCGCTTCCATCCCGACGTCACGCTGGAAGAGGTGATGGCGCTGTCGGCCTGGATGACCATCAAGACCGCGGCCGTCAACCTGCCGTACGGCGGCGCCAAGGGCGGCATCCGCGTCGACCCGAAGAAGCTCTCGCTGCAGGAGCTGGAGAAGGTCACGCGCCGCTACACCAGCGAGATCGGCATCATCATCGGCCCGCACACCGACATCCCCGCGCCCGACGTGAACACCAACGCGCAGATCATGGCGTGGATGATGGACACCTACTCGATGAACGTCGGCGGCACCGCCACCGGCGTCGTCACCGGCAAGCCGCTGCACCTGGGCGGTTCGCTGGGCCGCGTGAAGGCCACCGGCCGCGGCGTGTTCGTCACCGGCCGTGAAGCCGCTCGCCGACTGGGCATGGACCTGCGCGGCGCGCGCATCGCGGTGCAGGGCTTCGGCAACGTGGGCTCGGTCGCGGCGGAACTCTTCGCCGAAGCCGGCGCCAAGATCGTCGCGGTGCAGGACCACACCGGCACCATCGTCAACAGCAACGGCCTCGACCTGGCCAAGCTGGTGCCCATCTCGCGCACCGACGGCGTGGTCGGCTTCAAGGCCGGCGGCGACATCGTGCCGAACGAGGACTTCTGGGAAACGCCCTGCGACATCCTGATCCCGGCCGCGCTCGAAGGCCAGCTCACGGCCGAACGCGCACAGAAGACCACTGCCAAGCTGGTGCTCGAAGGCGCCAACGGCCCCACGGTGCCGATCGCCGACGACATCCTCGCCGAGCGCGGCGTGCTGGTGGTGCCCGACGTGATCTGCAACGCCGGCGGCGTGACGGTGAGCTACTTCGAATGGGTGCAGGACTTCTCGTCCTTCTTCTGGGACGAGGACGAGATCAACGTGCGCCTCGACCGAATCATGATGAACGCGCTCAACCACATCTGGGACACGGCGGACAAGCACAAGATCACGCTGCGCACGGCCACCTATGCGGTGGCCTGCGAACGAATCCTCATGGCACGCCAGGAACGCGGTCTGTACCCATGATTTTTTGACAGGAAGAGGCAGTACGCTCGGGGCATGACCACCATGCCCGCGCAGAACCTCCCTTCCATTCCCGCGGATGGCCTGGCCCGTCTGCAGGCTCTCATGGCCAGCGGGCGGCGCAAGCTGTTGGGCCTCGTCGGCGCGCCGGGCGCAGGCAAGTCCACGCTAGCTGCAGCGCTGCTCCGCTCGGTGGGCGCCGACCGCGCCCAGGTCGTTCCCATGGACGGCTTCCACCTGGCCAACGTCGAGCTGCAGCGGCTCGGCCGCACTGCCCGCAAGGGCGCCCCCGACACCTTCGACAGCGCCGGTTATGTTGCGCTGCTGCAGCGCCTGCGCGAGCAGCGGCCCGACGGCGGCATCGTCTACGCGCCCGAGTTCCGCCGCGAGATCGAGGAGCCGATCGCCGGCGCCATTGCCGTGCTGCCGTCGACGCAGCTGGTCATCACCGAAGGCAACTACCTGCTGCACGCCGACGGCCCCTGGGCCGGCGCGGCGGCGATGCTCGACGAGGTCTGGTACGTGGACATCGACGACGCGGTGCGCGAAGAGCGCCTGGTGCGGCGCCACCAGCAGTTCGGCCGCAGCGCCGAGGAAGCGCGCGCCTGGGTGGCGAGCACCGACGCACCCAACGCGCGCCTGATCGCGGCGACGCGGATGCGCGCGCACCACGTGCTGCCCTGGTCCTGAAAATCCCGCGCGACAGGGAACGCAAGCGCGGCGGCGCGCTCGAAGCCATGCCGGCGAGCCGCCGGTTAGCATTCGCCGCTCCATGCCGTCCACGCACCCCACCTGCTTCTCTCTTGCCCGCGCCCCGGTCCTCGTGCTGGGCCTGCTGTCCGCCTTCGTGCTCGCCGGCTGCGGCAGCGCTTCGCACCGCGTGTCATACGAGCCCGAGGCCTTCGGCTCGACCACCACCCACACCCGCGACTACGAGGCCACCGAGGCCCAGACCTGCGAGGCCGCGCGCCGCGCGCTGCTGAGCCAGGGCTACATGATCACGGCCGCCAACACCGACCTCGTCACCGGGCGCAAGAGCTTCCAGCCTGCGGCCGAGGTGCACGTGGAGGTCGAGTTCCGTGTGGTCTGCGCGCGCGAGAACACGAGGGGCGGCAAGGCCAGCAAGAGCACCGTGGCCTTCGCGACCGCGCTGCAGGACCGCTACGGCATCAAGAAGGTGAACAACTCCGCCAGCCTCGGCGTGGGCGCGATCGGCTCGCTCTCGCTGCCGTTCTCGAGCAGCGACGACGCGATGGTGAAGGTCGCGAGCGAGACGCTGACCGACGAGCGCTTCTACGACCGCTTCTTCGCGCTGCTCGACCGTTTCCTCGACGGCCCGGAAGGAGAGGGCGAAGCCGCGGCACCCGCGGAAACGCCGGTCGCTTCACCGCCTGCCGCGGCGCCCGCCGTCACGCCCGCCGCGGCGCCCGCCGTCACGTATCCCGTGAACTCGTCACCCAACCGGGGCTGACGCCCGGACGCCAAAGTACCAAGATGCGTCTTACAATCCGGGCATGGCTTCCCCCATCCCGGATCCGGCGCAATGCGCCTCGCGCCTGCGCGCCTCGGTGTCGCAGCTGTCGCGCCAGCTGCGCAGCGGCAGCGCCGGGCCCGATGGCCCGAGCGTGGCCAAGCTCAGCGTGCTCGGCCAGCTGCATCGGCACGGGCCGTGCACACCCACCGCGTTGGCGGGGCTCGAACGCGTCAAGCTCCAATCGCTGACCCGGCTGCTGGCCGAACTGGAGGCCGAAGGCTGGATCGGCCGCGCACCCCACCCGAGCGACGGGCGCCAATGGCTGCTGTCGCTCACGGCCGAGGGCGTGCGCCGTCTCAAGGCGCTCATGCGCAGGCGCGAGGCGGCGCTGGCCGAGGCGATCGGCGCCACGCTGGATGTCGGCCAGCGTGCCTTGCTGCTGCAGGCTTGCGGGCTCATCGATGGCATCGCAGCCGCGCTGGACAGCGGTTCAGCGGCAGCAGAGTCATGATCGGCGCCCCGGCTCTCCAACGCCTGACGGACCCCTGGCGCCACGGCCGCTGGCGTCCGGGCGTACAGCTGGCGGCGGCAGTGGCCATCGCCTGGGGCGTGGCGGTCGTCCTGCATCTGCCCGAAAGTTTCTGGGCGGTGATGAGCGTGCTGATCGTCATGCGCCCGAGCGCCGGTTCGACGCTCGACGCCGGATGGAACCGGGTGCGCGGCACGGCCGCCGGCGCGCTGTGCGGCCTGGCCGGCGTCTGGATGCAGCACCACGGCACACCGGCGCTCGCGAGCACGCTGGCCGTCGTCATGCTGCTGTCCTTTGCCAGCGCGGCCGCGCCGGGCCTGCGCAGCGCGCCGGTGGCTGCGTTGATCATCCTGTCGGCCGGCGGCATCCCCGGCCAATCGGCGTTGCAGGTGGCGCTGCTGCGCATGGCGCAGATCGGCATCGGGGTGGGGGTGGCGTTGGCGGTCTCCACGGTCGTGTCCGAATACCACGCGGGTGCGCGTTTCGACGAGAGCTGCGCCGCGCTGCTGCACGGCATCGCGAAGCGCATGGTGGCCGCGCGGCAGCCTGCCGATGCCGAGGCGGAGCGCATCCACTCAGGCACGCGCGTCGCGCTGGGCCGGCTGGCCGTGCTGGCCGACGGCGCGGACCTGGAGGCGCGGTGGTGGCGCCGCGGTGATGCCACGGCGCGCGGCCCCTACCGCGACAAGGCCCGGCTGGCGGCGCGCATCTTCCAGGACGCCGTGGTGCTCGATCGCGTGTTCCGGCAAGCGCGGGACACGGCGGCCGACGCCACGTGGCGAGAAGCCGCACAGGCTGCCGGCACCGCCATCGCCGGCATGGCCGATGCGCTCGCGGGAAGGAGCACTCCGCCCGACCTCGACGGGCTCGGCCGCTGTGCGCAGGCGTCGCGCAGCGTGCCGTCGAATGCGCTCCTGGCCGCGCCGCTGAGCCTGCTCTTCGACGACTTGCGCCGCCTGCAGCACGTGCTCGGTGCCTGATCGCCGTCATCCGCCTGACGGACCCAAGCCCTAGAATCTTCCGAAAATCAATCGTTTCGGAGAGGGACGGGCATGGAAGACCAGTCGCAGGATGCGCGCTACGCACCGCCGCAATCCCATGTGGAGGACGTGCTGCAACCGGGCCGGGCGCAGCCCGGAGAACTTGCATCGCGCGGCAGGCGCTTCCTGGCCGCGATGCTCGATGGCGGCATCTCCATCGCCGCGATATGGCTCCTCGCGAAGTTCACGCCGATCAATCTCTGGGAAGACGACGGCCTCGGCCTCTGGGTGCCCCGGCCCGCCGACGCGGCCGCCGGCATCGTTCTCTACCTCGTGCTGCACGGCTACCTGCTGGTCACACGCGGCCAGACCATCGGCAAGGCGCTGTTCAGGATCCGCATTGCCCGGCCCGACGGAACGCAGGCGCCGATCGGCCGCATCCTCGGCCTGCGCGACAGCCCGATGTTCGTGATGAGCATCTGGCCGCTGCTCGGGCCGATCTACATGCTCGTCGACTGCCTCTTCATCTTCCGTGCATCGCGCCGCTGCCTGCACGACCAGATCGCCGACACCGTCGTGCTGCAGGCCTGAGCTGAGCGCCACGCCAGTGCGCCTCGACACGCTCTACACCGCCGAGACCCCGGAAGGCATCGCACTCTCGCTGCGCCCGGCCGGCCTGGTCGCGCGCGGGCTGGCGTACCTCATCGACTTCGCGATCCGGCTCGGCATCTTCGTCGCGATCTCGATCACCGCCGGCATGCTGGGCAAAATGGGTGTCGGCATCCTGCTGATCAGCTACTTCTGCCTCGAGTGGCTCTACCCGGTGGTCTTCGAGCTCACGCGCGCCGCGGCCACGCCCGGCAAGCGCGCGATGGGGCTGCGCGTGGTGATGGACTCGGGCCTGCCGGTGACGCCCGCCGCCGCGCTGACCCGCAACCTGCTGCGCGCGGCCGACTTCGTGCCGTCCTTCTATGGCGCGGGCATCGTGTCGATGCTGTGGCGGGGCGACAGCAAGCGGCTGGGCGATCTCGCCGCCGGCACGCTGGTGGTGTTCAGCGACCAGGTGAGCCTGCATGGCAGCGTGCCCGCAGCCGAACCGCAGGCGCCCGCGCGGCCGTTGACGGCGCGCGAGCAGGTGGCCATCGTGTCGTGGGCCGGGCGCGCGACGCGCCTGACCCCGGAGCGCTTCGACGAACTCGCACGCGTCGCCGAACCGGTGCTGGGCCCCGACACTTCCGGCGCTTCCGCGTCGCAGCGCCTGCTCGGCGTGGCGCAGTGGGTGCTGGGCCGCCGCGCCGGCGCCGATGCGCGAGGAGCAGCAGAAGGAAGAGGGCCATGACGCCGATCGATTTCGAAGCCGCCTATGCGCCGCTGTGGGCCGAACTCGAAGCCGTCGTCCGCGTCGCGGAGACTCGACGCAAATTCGACGGCGCGCGGCTCGCCACGCTGTACCGCCGCGTGTGCGAGCACCTGGCGCTGGCGCAGGCGCGCGCCTACCCGATCCACCTCACGCAGCGGCTCGAGGGCTTGACGCAGAGCGCGCACCGGTTGATCTACCGGCAGCACGACTACGGCCTGGCACGCTTCGCCCGGCTGGCGCTGGTCGACTTTCCCGAGGCGGTGCGGGCGCACCGCGGCTACCTGCTGGTGTCGGCGCTGATGTTCGTGCTGCCCCTGTTGGCCGCCGGCTGGGCGGCCTATCGCGACCCCGGCTTCATCCTGCACCTGCTCGACGCCAGCGCCGTTCGGCAGTTCGATTCCATGTACGGCGATGGCGCCGAGTCGCTGGGCCGCGCGCGCAATGCAAGCGACGACTGGCAGATGTTCGGCTTCTACGTGATGCACAACATCGGCATCGGCTTTCGCTGCTTCGCGGCCGGCATCTTCGCCGGCGTGGGCAGTGCCGCGGTGGTGGTGTTCAACGGCGTCCAGATCGGAGCGGTCGGCGGCTACCTGATCGCCTCGGGGCATGCCGGGAACTTCTGCTCCTTCGTGGTCACGCACTCGGCCTTCGAGCTCACGGCGATCGTGCTGGCCGGCGCGGCCGGCCTGCGGCTCGGCTATTCGTGGGTCGCGCCCGGAAGACACACGCGGCTCGAGGCCCTGCGGCTGGCCGCGCGCCATGCCGTGGTGATCGTCTACGGCGTCATCGGGCTGCTGCTGATCGCTGCCGCGGTCGAGGCTTTCTGGTCGTCGGCGCGCTGGATCGCGCCGGCCGTGAAGTACGGCGTGGGCGGCGCCTGTTGGGCGCTGGTGCTGGCATACCTGGGCTGGCAGGGCCGGCCGCGCGCTGCTGCTGCTGCTGCTGTCGCAAAGGCCGATGAACATGCAGGTTGACGGTCTCGCCATTGCGCTGCGGCCGCGCCCCATGGCCGAGGCCGCCGACCTGGGCGTCCAGCTGGTGCGCAACCATGCGCGCTCGGTGTGGCGCACCTTCCTGCCGGTGTATGTGGTGACTGTGCTGCTGGCCTTGTGCACGTTCGAGATCGCCGGCTGGCTGCCCAGCCTGCTGATCTTCTGGCTCAAGCCCTGGTTCGACCGCAGCCTGCTGTTCGTTCATTCGCGCGCGGTGTTCGGGCAGGAGACGCGCTGGGCCGACCTGTGGCACAACCGCCGCGCCGTGTGGGGCGGGCAGCTGCTGCGCACGCTGGTGTGGCGGCGCTTCTCGCCCTGGCGCTCGTTCACCCAGGCGATCGAGCAGCTCGAAGGCCAGCGCGGCAGCGCCCGGCGCAAGCGGCGCACGCAGCTGCTGCACGGACGGCGCGGCGCGGCCACGGGAATGCAGCTGGTGTTCGCGAACGTGGAAATGTCGCTCGACATCTGCCTGCTGTCGCTGCTGTTCTGGTTTGCGCCGGAAGGCAGCGTGAGGGACCTGTTCGGCTGGCTCACGCAATCGGACAGCTCGCTGCAGAGCCTGCTGACCGCGGGGGCCTATGCGCTGGTCGTCGGCGTGCTGGAGCCGTTCTACGTGGCGGCGGGTTTCGCGATGTACCTCAACCGCCGGGTGGAGCTCGAGGCCTGGGACATCGAACAGGAGTTCCGCCGTGGGTTCCTGTGACACCCCCAGGCTTCGCGCACTTCGTGTCGCTGCGCCTTCCCCCTTTCAGGGGGCGATGCCAGCGGCCCGGCAAAGCCGGTTCCGCGGTAGCCCTGGAAGAGGGTTGATCGTCGCAATGCTCGTGTTGTGGGGCGCAGGGGCGCTGCCGGCAGCCGTGGCCGCAACTGAGGCATCGCCGACGCGCGAGCAGGTGAAGGCTGCGGTCGACAAGGTGCGCGCCGATCCGAACATGCCCGGCACCAAAACCGAGAAGAAGCTCCGCTTCAAGGAACGGGACGATGAGGAAGACGAAGCCGAGAAGAAGTCCGATAGCCTCGACTGGCTGCGCGATTTCGTGAAGGCGGTGGCCGAAGGGGCGCGCTGGCTCGTGTGGGGGCTGGGCGCGCTGGCGCTGGCCTGGCTGGCGATTCGCCTTCACCGATGGATGCAGGTGCGTGCCGGCGGCGCGCGGCCCGGCAAGGCGCCGCTGCCCAGCCATGTCGGCAGCCTCGACATCCGGCCCGAAAGCCTGCCCGACGACATCGGCAATGCCGCCGCCGCGCTATGGCAGCGCGGCCAGCACAGGCCCGCGCTGTCGCTGCTGTACCGCGGTGCGCTGTCGCGCCTCGTGCATGCGCACGAAGTGCCGGTGCGGGCCGCGAGCACCGAGGGCGAATGCATGCAGCTCTCCGCGACCCGGCTGGTGCCGGACTCGCAGGCTTTCTTCGTGCGGCTGGTCGGGGCCTGGCAACTGGGGGCGTACGGCGGGCGGCTGCCTTCCACCGCACAGGTGCTGGCGGTCTGCAGCGAGTTCGACCTGCGCTTGCCCGCGACCGCGCCGGCCGGCAGTCCGAAAGGCGTGGCCGCATGAGCGCCTGGCTGGTCCGCATCGGCTCGGTGCTCGTGCTGGCACTGATCGGCTTCTGGCTGGTCTGGGCCACCGAATGGGCCGACACCGAGGTGCCGACACCCGCGAGCGGCGAGGCCAGGACGAATTCCTTCTATGCGGCGCAGGCGATGCTGCGCGAACTCGGCATGCAGGTGGTCAAGCGCGACGACCTGGACGCCATGCCCCCCGCACGGGCACGGCTGGTGCTCGCCTCCGGCCACTGGGACATGTTCCCCGAGCGCGAGCGGCGCCTGCGCGAGTGGGTGGAGCAGGGCGGGCACCTCGTGATGCCCAGCCATCTCGTCGACGGCGACCTGCTGGAAAGCTGGATTCCGCTGGTCAAGGAAAAGCCGGCAGCGGCGGACGAGAAGAAAGAGAAAGAGCCACCCGTACCGAGGACGAGACTGCCCAGGTCGCCATTCGCCGAACCCGCCAGGGACGCGGATTGCCGTGCGGTGACCGAACCCGAGACCGTGCCCGCGAGCTTCGCCGGCGGCCGCGGCTTCCGGATCTGCACCTGGGCGTCCGCGGCGCGCTACCGGCCCGCCGACAAGCAGCAGCCGCTGTGGGCGGTGGCGGGCAAGCGCGGCACCGAGGCGATCCGCGTTCAGGCCGGACGCGGGACCGTCACCGTGATGCCCCTGGGCCTGTGGCACAACGAGGGCCTGACACGCGCCGACAACGCGCTGCTCACCGCCGCCGCGGTGCAGGCGCGCAGCGGCGCCGAAGTCTGGTTCGTCGCCGAGGAAACGCGCGAACCCTTCCTGCGCTGGCTCTGGCACAAGGGCTGGGCGGCACTTATCGTGGGCCTGCTCGCGCTGGCCGCCGCACTCTGGCGCGCGGCCGTGCGCTTCGGGCCGCTGATGCCCTCGGCCGGCACGCACCGGCGCTCCATGGCCGAACAGGTGCGCGGCACCGCCGGCTTCCTGCACATGCATGGCGCCGACGCGCTGCATGCGGCGCAACTGCGCGCGCTGCACGAGTCCGCCGGCCGCCAGCTGCGCGGCTACGCGCGCCGCGATGCGTCGGCACGCGCCGCGGCCATCGCCCAGGCCACCGGCCTGGAGCCCGCGATGCTCGTGCGGGCGATGGCCGCGCGAGCGCGCCATGCCGGCGCCATGTCGGTCGACCTGGAGGTGCTGGAAACCGCGCGCCGCCGGCTCGATGCCCACGGGCCGTTCATGCCTTCATCCGATTCTTCCTCCACATCCTGAACCGAGAGACGTCCATGCAAGCCATCCAACCCGAAGAACTCACGCGCGCGGCCCGGTGGCTGCAGACGCTGCGCGCCGAGGTCGGCCAGGCCGTGGTCGGCCAGATCGAGGCGGTCGACCAGACGCTGGTGGCGCTGGTCGCCTCGGGCCACGTGCTGATCGAAGGTGTGCCGGGGCTCGGCAAGACCCTGCTCGCGCGGGCCCTCGCGCAGGCGATGACGCTGCGCTATGCGCGGGTGCAGTTCACCCCCGACCTGATGCCCTCGGACATCACGGGCCACGCGGTGCTCGACCTCGCCACGCGCGGCGAAAGCAGCCTCGGCACGCTGCGCGTGCACCAGGGGCCGGTGTTCACCAACCTCCTGCTGGCCGACGAAATCAACCGCGCGCCCGCCAAGACGCAGAGCGCGCTGCTCGAAGTCATGCAGGAGTACCAGGTCACGCTCGAAGGCACGGCCATGCCGCTGCCGAAGCCCTTCATGGTGATGGCCACGCAGAACCCGATCGACACCGAGGGCACCTACCCGCTGCCCGAGGCGCAGCTCGACCGTTTCCTGCTGAAGATCGACATCGGATTTCCGAGCCACGGCGAAGAGAACGCCATCGTGCAGCTGACCACGCGGCACCGCGCCGGCAACCAGTTTCCGCTCGAGGCCGTGCGCCCCTGCCTCGACGAGGCGCAGGTGCTCGAACTGCAGCGGCTGGCCTGCCTGGTGCAGGCCGACGAGCGCGTGATCGACTACGCGGTGCGCATCGCACGTGCCACGCGCGACTGGCCGGGCCTTTCCTCCGGCGCCGGGCCGCGCGGCGCCATGGCCCTGGTGCGCGCCGCCCGCGCCGCCGCGCTGATGGCCGGGCGCGACTTCATCACCCCCGATGACGTGGCGCGCCAGGCGCTGCCGGCGCTGCGGCACCGCGTGATGATCTCGCCCGACGCGCAGCTCGAAGGCCTGGGCGTCGACACCCTGCTGCGCGCCGCGCGCGACAGCGTGGAAGCCCCGAGGTTATGACACTCCCCCCCAGGCTTCGCGCACTTCGTGTCGCTTCGCCAACCCCCTGCCGGGGGCAACACCTGCGGCCCGGCGAAGCCGGTTCCGCGGTGTTTCCCGAAGGGGCGGTGCTCCGTTGATGCGCCTGCTGCCAATCCCCGCGCGCGCGGCCGTGCTGGCGCTGGCCGGCCTGGCAGCGGTCGCCTCCGCGGCGCTGCTGCTGGGCGCGCCGGTGGGATACGTCGCCGCCGTGGCGGGCGCGCTGCTGGCGGCGGGGCTCGTGCTTGCGGGCGTCGACCTCTGGCACAGCCTGCGCCTTTGGCGCGCCGCGCCGCTGCGCATCGAGCGCAAGCTGCCCGGTGCGTTCTCGCTCGGCGTGCCCACGGTGCTCACGCTCACGCTGGTGAACGAAGGCGCACGGGCCTGGCAGGTGTCGGTGTTCGACGAGCTCGACACGCACTTCGCCTTCGAGGGCCTGCCCCAGACGGTCATCGTGCCGGCGCTCTCGCACATCGCGCTGCGCTACACCGCCACCGCGACGCAGCGCGGCGTTGCGCAGTTCGGCGCCACCCAGCTGCGCTGGCGCACGCGCTTCGGCTGCTTCGACATGCGCCAGACCCTGGGCGAGCCGCGCCGGCTGCGCGTGTACCCCAACTTCGCCGCACTGGCGCGCTACGCCTGGCTGTCGGGCGACCGGCGGCTGGCGCAGATCGGCATCAAGACCTACGCGCAGCGCGGGCTCGGCACCGACTTCCGCCAGCTCGCCGACTACAAGACCGGCGATTCGCTGCGCCACATCGACTGGAAGGCCACGCAGCGCCAGCGCCGCCCGATCGTGCGCGAGTTCCAGGACGATCGCGACCAGTGCGTGCTGTTCCTGCTCGACTGCGGCCGCCGCATGCGTGCCGACGAAGGCGCGCTGGCGCAGCAGGCCGGCAGCCATTTCGACGAGGCGCTCAATGCGCTGATGCTGCTGAGCTACGTGGCGCTGAAGGAGGGCGACGAGGTCGGCGCCATGACCTTCGGCTGCCTTGCCGAGGAGCGGCGCGACTTCGCCCCGCGCAAGGGCACCGCCACCCTCAACGCGCTGATGAACCGGCTGCACGACATCCAGCCCGGCGCCACCCATTCGGACTACCTGCTGGCCGCGCAGGAACTGCTGCGCGTGCAGAGAAGGCGCGCGCTGGTCATCGTGCTGACCAATTTTCGCGACGAAGATTCCGCCGAACTGCGCCCCGCCATCAAGCTGCTGCGCCGCAAGCACCTCGTGCTGGTCGCGAGCCTGCGCGAGCGGGTGCTCGGGCGCATCGCCAATCAGCCGCTGGTGCATGCGCGCGACGCGGTCGACGTGGCCGCGGCGCACCTGTTCGAGCAGTCGCGCCGCGACGCCTTTGCGCGCGTGGTCGGCAACGATCCGCTGTCGGTCGACGTGGAGCCGGCCGACCTTGCGGTGGCGTTGGTGAATCGCTATCACGCAGTCAAAAGGGCTGGCCTTTTGTAGGCACCCTTGTTCACAATGTTCGTTCAACAACAGAGGAGAAGCGCATGACAGAGATGGTGAATCCCTATGCCGCGCCGAGGGCGGAAGTGGCCGATGTGTATGGCGGCGAAGCCCGAGTGCAGCCCGTGAAGCTGTTGTCCTCCAAGGGGCGGATCGGGCGGCTGCGCTATCTGTCTTACAGCCTCGTGGGCTACTTGCTGTTCGCGATCGTGGTCGGCGTGATCGTTGCGATCTTCGCGAGCTCATTGAGTTCGACCCTCGCGTCGCTGTTGCCGCTGCTGATCGTCATTCCCTATTTCGTGTTCTTCACGCTGCTTTCGATCCAGCGCAGCCACGACATGGGATGGACCGGTTGGACCGTGCTGCTGTGCCTCATTCCGCTCGTGAGCCTGGTCTGGGTGTTCAACCCCGGTACGAAGGGCGTCAATCGCTTCGGCGCGCCGCCACCGCCGAACGGCGTCGGCGTCATCATCGGCGCCTTGCTTCTTCCCGTCATCGCGGCGATCGGCATCCTCGCGGCCATCGCGCTGCCGGCCTACCAGCAGTACACGGTCAAGGCCAAGGCCGCGCAGGCCACCAAGCCCTAACGCACCAGCGTCGACTTGCCGAACAGGCTCTCGATGAGTTCGACTGCCACCTCGGCCGTCTGGTTGCGCACGTCGAGCGCGGGGTTCAGCTCCACCACGTCGAGCGAGCCCAGCCGTCCGGTGTCGGCGATCATTTCCATGCACAACTGCATCTCGCGGTAGGTCGGCCCGCCTCGCACGCCGGTGCCCACGCCGGGCGCGTCGGCCGGGTCGAGGCAGTCGAGGTCGAAGCTCACGTGCAGATGCGTGTCGTCGTCCACGTCCTGCAGCGCCTCGGTCATGGTCGTGCGCATGCCGTGCTCGTCGATGTGGCGCATGTCGAACACGCTCAGGCCCAGCGTGCGGATGGCCTCCTTCTCGTCGCTGTCGACGCTGCGGATGCCGATGAAGCGGATGGCGTCGTGGTGCAGCGCCGCGCGCTCGCCGCTCCAGCCCGTGAGCACCGCGGGCCCGTGGCCCAGCAGGCACGACACCGGCATGCCGTGCAGGTTGCCGCTGGGGCTCGTGGTCTCGGTGTTGACGTCGGAGTGCGCGTCGAGCCACAGCACGCGCAGCTTCTTGCCGCGCTTGCGCGCATGCCATGCCACCGCGCTGATGGAGCCGATGGCCAGGCAGTGGTCGCCGCCCATCATCAGCGGCACATGGCTGGCGCCCAGCGCGGTGTCGACGGCCGCGTACACCGAGCGGTTCCAGGCGATCACCTCGTCGAGATGGCGCAGCCCGTTGGCCGGCGGCGCCCACGGCGTGGCGGGGCCCGCGAGGTTGCCGCGGTCGACGACGACGTAGCCCTGCCGCGCCAGCGCTTCCGGCAGGCCCGCCACGCGCAGGGCGTCGGGGCCCATGCCGGCACCGCGCACGCTGGCGCCGACGTCGGTCGGCGCGCCGATCAGTTCGAGGGTGATGTTGGCGTTGCTCATTTCAACTCCTCAGGTGGTGCCACAGGTACGCATAGCCCAGCGCGTCCATGAAGGCGGACTCCTTGTTGTCCGCGGCCGCGCTGTGGCCGCCTTCCATGTTCTCGTAGAAGCTGCTGGCGTACCCCAGCGCGGACAGCTTTGCGTGCATCTTGCGCGCATGCACCGGGCCCACGCGGTCGTCGCGCGTGGAGGTGGTGAACAGCGCGGGCGGATAGGCCTGGCCCGGCTTCGCGTTCTCGTAGGGCGAGAAGGTCTTGATCCATTCCCATTCCTCGGGCTGGTCGGGGTCGCCGTATTCCGCGATCCACGAGGCGCCCGCCGACAGGTGCGTGTAGCGCTGCATGTCGAGCAGCGCCACCTCGCTCACGATGGCGCCGTAGAGCTGTGGATACAGCGTGAGCATGTTGCCCATCAGCAGGCCGCCGTTGCTGCCGCCCATCGCGCCAAGGTGCGAGGGCGAGGTGATCCCGCGCGCGAACAGGTCTTGCGACACGGCCGCGAAGTCTTCGCAGGTGCGCAGCCGGTTTTCCTGCAGCGCGGCCTGGTGCCAGCGCGGGCCGTACTCGCCGCCACCGCGGATGTTGGCGACGACGTACACGCCGCCCTTGTCGAGCCACGCGCGGCCGATGCTGCCGCTGTAGCTCGGCTGCAATGAAATCTCGAAGCCGCCGTAGGCGTACTGCAGCGTGGGGTTGCGGCCGTCGGCCTTCAGGTCCTTCGGGGCGATCTCGAAGTAGGGCACGCGCGTGCCGTCCTTCGATGTCGCGAAATGCTGGCTCGCGCGATGGCGCGAGGCATCGAAGAAGGCGGGGCTGTCCTTCAGCACCTGGGGCTCGCCCTGTCCGATGGTGCCGATGTAGAGCGTGGTCGGCTGCAGGAAACCGCTCACCGTGAGGAAGTAGTCGTCGTTCTCGTCCTCGTCGATGCCGCCCGCGGCGATGGTCGAGAGCTCGGGCGCGCCGCCCAGGCTCTCGCGCCTCCATGGCCCCCTTCCGTCGGCGGGAGGCGTGAGCACCTCGAGGCGGTTCACCACGTCGTGCATCACGTTGACGATCAGGTGATGGCGCGTCCACGAGTGGCTGTCGAGCGCGGTGGTGTCGTCGGGCTCGAACAGCACCGTGAGCTCGCGCCGGCCGGCCATGTAGTCGTCGAACTTCGCAGCCAGCAGCGAGCCCGACCTGTAGGTGGCGCCGCCCACGGTCCAGTCGGTGCGTGGCTCGATCAGCATCCACTCGCGCGTGATCTCGGCCAGCGAGTCGTCGGGCACGTCGATCTTGGCGAGGGTGCCGTCGGCGCCGCGCAGCCAGGTCTCGCTCTCGTAGAAGTCGATCTGGCGCGAGACGAAGTCGCGCTCGAAGCCGGGCGTGTTGTCGCGGTAGGCGCTGATGGACATGTCCTCGTGCAGGCCTTCGTACACCGTGGCCGCGCTCGCGAGTGGCGTGCCGCGCCGCCACTCTTTCACGATGCGCGGATAGCTGGAGCTGGTCATCGAGCCGGGGCCGAAGTCGGTGGCCACGTAGAGCTGGTCGATGCCTTTCCATCCCACGTGGTTCTTGGCCTCGGGCAGCGAGAAGCCGCCTTCGACGAACTGCTTCGATTCGAGGTCGAACTCGCGCACCACGTCGGCATCGGCGCCACCGCGCGACAGCGAGACCAGGCAGCGCTTGTAGTCGGGCTCCAGGCAGTCGGCGCCGTGCCAGACCCAGTTCTCCTTGTCGGCCGCGGCCAGCGCGTCGAGGTCGAGCACGCTCTCCCACGCGGGCTGCGGCTTGCGGTACTCGTCCAGCGTGGTGCGGCGCCACAGGCCCTTGGGGTGCTCCTTGTCGCGCCAGAAGTTGTAGAAGAAGGGGCCGATCTTGCGCACCATCGGAATGCGGTCGTCCGAGTCGAGCACCTCGAGGATGCCCTGCTGGAGCGCCTCGAACGCGGGCGACTGCGCATAGGCCTGCACGGCGAGCGCGTTCTGTTCGCGGGCCCAGGCGAGCTGCTTCTCGCCGTCGATATCTTCGAGCCAGAGCTGCTCGTCTTGCGGATGCTGCGGGGGGAGGCTGGATGTCATGGCCTCAGTGTACGGAGCCCGTGTGAAAGAGGGCCTTGTGAGCAGTTGCCGCATGCCCGCCAGGCGCCCGACACTTTTTCGCTACTTCGGGCAAACCCCTGTCGCGCCGGTGCCTTCCCCCCGGTGGAAACACTGAAGAACGCGGGGCCCACGAATGCAGTGCCCGCGCTATCCTGCTTAGGGTCTGTCATCAATCAAACGCCCTCGTTCCCTCCGGGCTGGCCCCGCCATACGGCGTCTGCTTTGTCGGCCGGCTTGCCCATGGGTGACCATGGGCCGCGCCGCCCTCCGCACATCCACCGCATGGCGGGGCCAGCGCGAGGGCGTTTGATTGATGACAGACCCTAGCGGCGCATGCCCCACCAAGGAGAGACAACACATGAAACACCTGAGCGGTCTTGATGCCACCTTCCTGCACATGGAAACGCCGGAAATGCCGATGCACGTGGGCTCCCTGAACGTGCTCGACCTGCCCAAGGGCTACAAGGGCGACTTCTACGAAGACGCCAAGAGCTTCATGGCCAGCCGCATCCACCTGGCCGACGTGTTCACGCGCAAGCTCGCGCTGATGCCCTTCGACATGAGCAACCCGGTGTGGGTCGAGGACGACGACATCGACCTCGACTACCACGTGCGCCACATCACGCTGCCCAAGCCCGGCACCAACCGCCAGCTGCAGCAGTACGTGGCGCGGCTGCATTCCTCGCTCATCGACCGCAGCCGGCCGATGTGGGAGTTCTACATCATCGACGGCCTCAAGAGCGGGCAGGTGGCGCTCTACACCAAGGTGCACCACGCGGGCATCGACGGGCAGGCCGGCGTGGAAGTGGGCAAGGCCATCTTCGACCTCGAGGCCACCGGCCGCGTGGTGAAGCCGCCGCGTTCGCGCCCGCGCGGCAGCGGCTACCAGCTGGGCATGGCGGAGCTTGCGACCGCGGCGCTGCGCAACACCGCGCAGCAGTACGTGAAGCTCTTCAAGATGGCGCCGGCCATCGCGCGTGCCATCGGCGGGCTGGCCAAGCCCGACGAGAAGGCGGCCGAGAAGGACACGGCCGCCGCGCCGAAGAAGTTCAACCTCTTCGCGCCGCGCACCTCGCTCAACGTGTCGATCACCAACCAGCGCACCTTCGCCGGGCGCACCATCTCGCTGGCCGAGACCAAGTACATCGCCAAGCACTTCGGCGTGTCGCTCAACGACGTGGTCATGGCCACCGTGTCCGGCGCCCTGCGCCACTACCTGGCCGACAACAACGAACTGCCGGCCAAGCCGCTGGTGGCCGGCGTGCCGGTCAGCCTGCGCGAGGCCGGCGACCAGACGGCCAACAACCAGGCCAGCATGATCCTCGTGAGCCTGGCCACCGACATCACCGACCCGGTGCAGCGGCTGAAGGCGATCAACGCGTCGTCGACCTCGTCGAAGTCGACCATGAACCGCTTCAAGGCGGTGATCCTCGACGATTTCCCGACCTTCGCCGCGCCCTGGCTGATGTCGGGCATTGCCTCGATGGTGGGGCGCTCTGGCATCGTCAACCTGCTGCCGCCGGCGGCCAACGTGGCCATCTCGAACGTGGCCGGGGCGCCGTTCCCGATGTACTTCGCGGGCGCGCTCGTCACCTGCTACTACCCGGTGTCGATCGCCAGCCACGGCACGGCGCTCAACGTGACGGTGCAGAGCTACAACGGCCGCATGGACTACGGCCTGATCGCCTGCCGCCGCGCGGTACCCGACATCACCGAGATCGGCGACTACATGCTGGCCGAGCACAAGCTGCTGATGGAGCTGACGCAGAAGCACCCGGCGGCCACCGGTGCGGCGCCCGCGCCGGTGCCGGCGAAGATGGCCGAAGACCCGTCGGACGAGGCCGCGCCCACGCCCGCGCCCGTTGCCGCGAAGAAGAAGCCTGCCGCGCGCAAGAAGGCGCCGCCGGTCAAGGCCGTGGCCAGGAAGGCTCCCGTGAAGGCTGCCGTGAAGAAGGCGCCCATCAAGGTCGTGCCCAAGCCACCGGCCCGCAAGGCCGCTCCGGCCAAACGCTCCGGCACCCCCCGGGCCGCTGCGGCATGATCGGCGCACGGGGCCCGGCGGCCTGCTGAAAATTGGGGCAGTTGGACTAGTTTTCCGACCGTTCTAGTTTTTCAGGCCTAGGCCCCGCGGAAGAAGATAGGCCCATCGCGACAGACACACCCGTTTCCTTCGCGAGCCCATCAACTTCAAGGAAATCACTCTCATGTCCACGCAAACCACCATCGCTTCCGCAGCCGTTCATGTCGTCGGCCAGTACAACGACGCCGGCAAGACCCTGGTCGGCGCCTACCGCACCGGCGTGCATCGGCTCCTGGGCGGTGCCGCTTCGCGCTACAGCGAGTTCCTCGGCAGCCGCCAGATTCCGCTGGTGAGCGAGCAGGTCAAGGCCAACCTGATCGGCGCGCAGGAAAAGATCAATGGTTTCCTGGCCAACCGCCTGGATATCGACACCAGCCGCATCGTGTCCGTGATGGACCGCGTTGCAGCCGGCACCACCAGCGGCATCGAAGCCGTTGCTGGCCGCGTGGCCCGCGTCGAGTCGCCGGTCGCCACCTCGGTGATCAATGCCCTGGGCGCGCTGAACCAGCCGATCGCCGCCGTCTCGGTGCAGATCGCCGACAAGATCGCCGCCGGCACGAAGCAGATCGAAGCCCGCGTGAGCGGCGCCGAAGAAGCCAGGCCCGTTCGCACGGTGAAGGCCAAGGCCGCCGCCGCCAAGAAGCCGGTTCGCCGCGCTGCTGCCCGCAAGGCGGCCTGACCCCGGGGCGCGTGAAGCGCCCTTTTCTTTTTTCCGGCATCTGGAGCACTGCATGGCGACCCGTCCTGACGAAACTGCAAAGCTGAAGAAGAGGGCGGCGCCTGCGAAGAAGATGCCGGCTGCCAGGAAGGCGACCGCGGCAACCAAGAAGTCCGCGGAGCCCGGCAAGGCTGAAGTCTTGCTGCGCGCCGGCCTGAAGGCACTGGACAACGTGCGCAACGACGTCGCCAAGCGCCAGGCCAACGTGATCGAGGGCCTGCTCGGCATCGGGCAGGGCAAGGTCCCCGGGCTCGACAGCTTCGGCATCCGCAAGTTCGAGGACGTTTTCGACCAGCGCGTCGCCACCGCCATGCAGCGCCTGGGCATGCCCGGCGCAGAAGAAGTGCAGGCCCTGCGCGACGAGGTCGCGCAACTGCGCGCACGCGTGGCGCAACTCGAAGGCACCGGCGCCGCCGCCCCCCGTGGCCGCGCCAAACGCTGAGCGACAACCCGACAAGCCGGTTGTGGCCAGTTCCAACACCACACGCGACCGCATCCTGCAGTCCAGCCTCGCGCTGTTCAACGCGCAAGGCCTCGCGGCCGTGTCGACCCACAAGATCGCGGCCGAGCTCGGCATCAGCCCGGGCAACCTGCACTACCACTTCAAGGCCAAGCAGTTGATCGTCGAATGGCTGTTCCGGCGCTTCGAGCAGCGGCTCGAGGCCCTGAACGGTTCGTCGGCATCGATCGCAGCCATCGACGACCTCTGGCTTGCGCTGCACCTGCGCTTCGAGGCCATCGACGAATACCGCTTCATCTACCGCGACATGGCCTTCCTGGCCAGCGAATACCCGGCGCTGGGCCAGCGCGCGCAGGCCCTCACCGCGCAGAACCTGCTGGCTGCGCAAACGCTGTGCGAAGGCCTGGTGGCCTCCGGCGTGATCGAGACCAGTGCCGAGCAGGCCCGCATCCTGGCGCTGCAGATGGTCTTCACCACCACCTGCTGGCTGTCGTTCGAGCGGCTCGTGCCGGGGCGCGACGCGCTGGCGCAGGCCGACCCCGGTTTGGCGGCTTTCTACACGCTCACGCTGGTTTCTCCGTATGTTTCCAGCGAATCGAGGGCTTACCTTGATTACCTGAGGCGCAAATACCTCGGTTAAATGTCGCTGTCGTCCGACGGGGCATTGGTTCCGTCGGCCTCATGTTCGTCTTGAAGCAGATAAAAACCACAAAGGAGCCATCCTTCATCATGACCACTGCCACCTACGCCAAGGAACCTGTCGCGCCGCCGTCGCGCCTGCTGCTGCTGGCCGAAGCCCGAGCGCTCTGGGAAACCGGCGCAGGCATCGCCATGTGGCCGCTGCTGCAGCTCGCGCCGCGTGGCGATGGACACCCGGTGCTCGTACTGCCGGGCCTGGTGGCGGGTGACGGCTCCACGCTGCTGCTGCGCCGCTACCTGTGCAGCCGCGGCTACGACGCGCACGGCTGGGGCCAGGGGCGCAACTTCGGTCCACGCGAAGGCGTGGAAGACGCCATGGTCGAGTTGCTGAAGACCCTGCACGACAACAGCGGCCAGAAGGTCAGCGTGATCGGCTGGAGTCTGGGCGGCGTGTATGCGCGGCTACTGGCCTCGTCCTATGCGCCCATGATCCGCAACGTCATCACGTTGGGCAGCCCCTTCTCCGGCAGCCCGCGCGCCACCAACGCATGGCGCGTGTACGAAGGCGTGAGCGGCCAGAGTTCGCACGACCCGCGCCGCATGAAGTTCGTGCAGCCCACGCCGCCGGTGCCGACCACCTCGATCTTCAGCCGCACCGACGGTGTCGTTGCCTGGCGCTGCAGCATCGAGAAGACCGGGCCGCAGTCCGAGAACATTGAAGTCGTCGCCAGCCACCTGGGACTGGGCGCGCACCCTGCGGTGCTCTACGCGGTGGCCGACCGGCTGGCGCAGCCCGAGGGCGAGTGGAAGCCCTTCAATCGTGGGTTGCTGGGGCCGCTGGTCTATCCGGATCCCGATCGCGATATCTGAGCCCGAGCGGGCTTCTCAGCTTCCGGCCCACACGTCCAGCACGTAGCGCTGGTCGGCGATCATTTTGTCCATCCACGCCTTGCTGTCGTGTCCGTGCTCGCGCGCGAGGTCGCTCAGCGTGCGCCGCACGTCGGGCTCCATGCGCGAGCCGTCGCCGCATACGTAAACCACCGCGCCCGCTTCCAGCAGCTTCCACACATCGGCGGCCTGCTCGCGGATCAGGTCCTGCACGTAGACCTTGCGCTCGCCCGCGCGCGAGAACGCGGTGTGCAGCTTCATCACGCCGCGGTGCGCCCAGGCCTGCAGTTCGTCGGCATAGATGAAGTCCTGCTCGGGATGGCGGCAGCCGAAGAAAAGCAGCGCCTCGCCGAGCGGGTTACCTCCTTCGATCTGCGCCGCGCGCTCCTGCAGGAAGCCGCGGAACGGCGCGAGGCCGGTGCCTGGTCCGACCATGATGAGCGGCCGGGCCGCATCGTCGGGCAACCGGAAGCCCTCGGCCGTGGTCTCTCGCACCACGCCGTGCACCGTGTCGCCGGCTTCGGCGCGCGCCAGGAAGTTGGAGCACACGCCCTCGAAGGTGCCGCTGCCCGACCTGGCGGGGCCGCTCACCACGCCTACCGTCACGCTGCATTTGCCCGGCGTCATCGTCGGGGAAGAAGAGATCGAGTAGTAGCGCGGCGACAGCGGCGACAGCATTTCGAGGAACACCGCGAACGGCACCTGGCAGGCACGGTGCTCTTCCAGCAGGTCGAGCAGCGACTTGCGCTTGTGCAGCACCTCTGTCTTGTACATCGCCTGCGAAGCCTCGTCGCTGCCTGACAGCGCCGCGAGCCTGGGTTTGGTGAACGGGCACTCGGTGTACGCCGCGAGCGTGGCGATCTGCTTGCGCGTGGCCACGTCCTGCAGCTCGACGTAGTCGCCCAGCAGGCGGTCGACCGCGATCACCTGCTCCACCGGCAGCGCCGCCTTGCGGCCCGAGCCGGCATGCAGGCGCACATGCGCGTCGCGGTCGAAGCCGAAGCGCGCCATCGCACGTTCGACCTGGGCCGGACTGTTGCGCGGCACCACGCTCAGGTGGTCGCCGGCGCGGTAGACCAGACCCTCGGGCAGCATCAGCTCGACGTGGCGCGTGGAGCGGCCTGCTTCGCCGTTGCCGCCGTTCTGCAGCTCTCGGTTCTCGATCACCCGCAGCGCCACCGCGCCCAGCGCGTCGACGATCGCGTTCTTCTGCGGCGGCGGCAGCTCCTCGAGCGTGTAGAGCGGCTCGCTCTGCGCGGGTGAGTCGGCGCCGGTCTTGATGTCGAAGGCCTTCACCAGCTCGGGCCACAGCGCATCGCTCCAGTCCTGGAAGGCGCCGTCCATGTCCTCGCGCGCATCGCCTTCGCCGCGCGGATGCACGCGCGTGGCGCCGAGCGCCTCGAGCCGTTCGTCGATGCGGCGCGGCACCGCCTGGTAGGTGGCGGCCCAGTCGGTGTTGCCGCAGCCGAACACGCTGAAGCGCACGCCGTTGAGCGAATCGTCGGCCTTGTCGAGCCAGCGGTGGAACTCGGCCGCGTTGTCGGGCGCCACGCCGTTGTACGAGGCGCAGACGATGGCGACCGCGCCGTTGGCCGGCAGCCGCTCGGCATAGTCGTCGAGCGAGGCCAGCTGGGTGGAGAAGCCGCGCGTCTCGCCGGCCTCGGCCAGCTGCCGCGCGAGGTCTTCGGCCGTGCCGAGGTTGGAGCCCTGCAGCACCAGCAGCGAGGTGCCGTGGCGCGCCGCCTGCTGCTTGCGCTGTGCTGGCTGCGTGGGCTGCACGGGCGCGGCGGCCGCGTCGCTCATGTTGCCGCGCGGGCGCGTGGCCGGGTCGCGCAGCAGTGCCTTGATCCTGAAATTCTCGGGCTTGATCGTCAGCGCTTCCTTGATCTTCAGCTTGTAGCCCGTGTGGTCCACGAGGTTGAAGCGCTGAAGGATCATGCCCAGCGTGAGCACCGCCTCCTGCAGCGCGAACTGCCGCCCGATGCAGGCGCGCTGCCCGTTGCCGAAGGGCTTGAACGCGTTCGCCGGCCGCTCGCGCTCGGCTTCGCGGCTGAAGTGGTCGGGGTTGAACTGGTCGGCATCCTCGCCCCAGATGCCCTTGTCACGGTGCAGCGCCAGCGCATGCATGATGACCATGTTGTTCTTCTTGATCGTGTACAGCCCGCCGATCTTCGTGTCTTCCTTGGCGCGCATCGAGATCGCGGGCGCGGTCGGATACAGGCGCAGAGATTCCTTCAGCACCTGCATCACGTACTGCAGCCGGTTGACCTGCGCGTAGGTCGGCTTCTGCGAGGTGTCCGGGCCGAACACGTTGTCCACCTCGGCTTGCGCCTTGGCCATCGCCTCGGGGTTGTTCAGCAGGAAGTAGATGGCGAACGAGAGCAGGCCGCTGGTGGTCTCGTGCCCCGCGATGAGGAATTCGATGCACTCGTCGCGGATCATCTTGTCGGTGAGCTGCTCGCCGCTCTTCTTGTCCACGCCAGCGATCATGTAGCTCAGCAGGTCGGGCTTGGTGGCGATGTCGGCCCCGCTCGCGCGCCGCTCCTCGATGATGTCTTCCACCATCTTGTGCATGAAGCGGATGTCCTTGCGCTGTTGCGCGAGCTCCTTCTTCAGCATCAGCTCTTCCAGCGGCAGGCCGCGGCGGTTCTGCACCGTCTCCAGCGTGCGCACCATCGCGTCGACGAAAGGATGGAAGCCTTCGCGGTAGAACGAGTTGAAGCGATAGCCGAAGCCGCACAGGCCGATGGTGTCGAGCGTGAGCGCGGTCATGTCGCGCACCACGTCCACCTCTTCATCGAAGTTCAGCCGCTCCCACTTGGTGACCAGCTGCCCCGCGATGTCCAGCATCATCGGGTGGTAGGCCTGCATCGCGCGCTGGCTGAAGTTGGCCAACAGGATGTTGTGCGGCTTCGACCAGGTCTCCTCGTGCGTGTCCGAAGTGAACAGTCCGTGCGAGGCGGCACGCAGCCGGCGCAGCGCGCCGCGCGTGCTCTTGTCGAAGCGCGCTTCCTCGCAGAGTTCGTCCACCAGCTCGGGCGACGAGACCACGATCACCGGCATGCCCGGCATGTCCAGCCAGTAGATGCCGCCGAGGTCCTGCGCGATCTTCCACATGTCGAGCACGGGAGAGTCGGAGCCGATCGACAGCAGGTTCCCGACGAAGGGCTTCTTCGCCGGATGTGGGATCGGGTGGAGCGAGTTTTTGCCTGCCATGGTCTTGTTGTGCCTTTGGAGTGGACCCGCTTCGGATACCGGGGTATGGAAGCCGGAGTATCCCGACGGCACGGGAGGTGGGCAGGACGGGGTTTCCCTTAGGACATTCGCGGAGGGGAGCACCCGGTGGCCTTCGCGTGCGCCCCGAGGCAAGTCATGGCCGAACCATCTTGCACTCCGTACCTTGCGCAAGCTCGTTCCCGGTATACACCGCGTCGGTGCGAAAGCCATAGTTCGTGCCCTCCCAGCCCGTCTTCACCGTCTTGCCGTCCACCGGCACGATGGTGTTGACCACCTGCGGCAACAACAACTGGTGGTCTTCGGCACGCATGCGCACAGGGCCCACCACAGAGTCGAAGCTCAGGTCCTCGAGCGCGCGAGCCACCTTGACGGTGTCGGTCGAACCGGCCTTGTCGATGGCGGCAGCCAGCAGGCGCGGCGTCATGTCGATGCGCGGCGCGAGGAAGTCCTTGCCGGTCTTGACCTTGTAGGCCTTGGCCAGCGCGTCCACCTTGGGCGTGTCGGGCTCGCCCGGATGCCATTCGGCCACCCAGGTCAACTGGCCCAGCTTCGCCTGCGACACGGCCGTCACCGTGCCCGGCACCGAGCCTGCGCTGTGGTTGAAGTAGCGCAGGTTGTAGCCCGCGTCGCCCGCGGCCTTCAGCAGCAGCGTCATGTCCTGGCCCCAGTTGCCGGTGATGACCGAGTCGGCGCCGCTCTGCTTCACGTTGGCGATGTAGGGCGCGAAGTCCTTCACGCGGCCGATGGGGTGAAGCGCCTCGCCCACGAACTGGATGTCGGGCCGCGCCAGGCCCACCAGCTGCCTGCCGTAGCTGGCCCACTGCTTGCCGTGCGCGTAGTCCTGGTTGAGCAGGTAGACCTTCTTCACGTCGGGCGTCTTCTTGATGTAGTTGGCCAGCGCCTTCATCTTCATCGCCGTGTTGGCCTCGGTCTGGAAGTGCCAGAAGCTGCAGCCCTTGCCCGTCATCTCGGGGTCGATGGAGGAGTGGTTCAGCACGATCAGCTCCTTGCCCGGGTTGCGCTGGTTCCAGCGCGCCACCGACTGCACCAGCGCCGTGACCACCGACGAGCCCGAGCCGCCCGTGACGATCGCCTTCGCGCCCTGGTCGATGGCCGCCTGCAGCGCGCTCTGGCTTTCCTGCGCCGAGAGCTTGCTGTCGAACTGCAGCAGCTGCAGCTTCGTGCCGCCGAGCACGCCGCCCCTGGCGTTGATGTCCTCGATGGCGTACTGCGTGTGCATCAGCATCAGCTCGCCGACGTTGGCAAAAGGACCCGAGAGCGGATCGATGTAGGCGACCTTGTAGGTCTGCTGCGCGTGAGCGGCGCCGGCGGTGGCCAGCAGGCAGGCAAGGGCGATCCGCGCCAATGGCGCACGGTTGAACTTCATGGTTTGTCTCCGGGGATGGTTGTCAGTCAGTTCTTCGCTTGCAGCCCGATCACGCGGCCGGCCAGCTTCGTGAGTTCGGCCACCACCTCGTCGGGCGAGAGGCGCCCGTTCGGGCGGTACCAGCTGTAGAGAAAACCCGGCAGGCTGCAGGCCGCGAGCGCGGTGAGCTTGGTCTCGGCGAAGTCGAGGTCGCCGTCGCGCCGCGCTTCTTCGAGCAGCGGGCACAGCAGGTCGTAGAAGTGGTGGGCGAGCTTCTTCTGCGCCGCGATGTACTCGGGCCGGTACACCTGCGGCTCGCGATAAGGAAAGAAGGCGACGGGGTGATGCGCAATGGTCGCGCGAATCAGCCGCTCGATGCCGTCGATCACTTTCTCGCTGGCGCGGCGCGGGTCTGTGGCTGCGAAGTCGAGCGCGGTGAAGCAATCGACAGCCGGGCGCCACGACAGTGTTTCGAAAATCTCCTGCTTGTCGCGGAAGTAGTAGTACACGAAGGGCTTGGTCACGCCCAGCGCGCGCACGATCTGCGCCATGGTGGTGTTGGCATAGCCCTGCGCCGCAAACAGCTGCGCAGCCGCCTGCAGGATGCGCTCGCGCTGCAGGTCGGTGCCCTGCGTGGCTGCGCGCTGTCGGCCCGTGCCTTGCGGCAGGTGCGGCTGTGCAGCGGTGCCGCTCTGGCTTCCAGAGGGTTTGTGCCGTGTCGCGGAAGTTATACCCATGGGTAGGATTGTTCGTGCACCATGCACCATTGGCAAGCGCCAGCCCGGTGCGTGCGGCTATCGATAACCCTGAGGAAGTGACGCCATGGAGACATTGCCCGACCGCCCGCAGCAGCCCCTGCACGAGTACCTGCGCACCCACGCACGCGAGCGCGGCGGCAGCACTGCCTGTCTCTGGTACGGCCAGGCGATGAGCTGGTCCGAGCTCGATCGCGCGAGCGACGCCTTCGCCGCGCGGCTGCAGGCGCTCGGCGTGAAGAAGGGAGAGCCGGTGGTGCTCTTCCTCAACAACTGCCCGCAATACCTTGTGGCGCACTTCGGCATCCAGAAAATCGGCGCCATCGTCTGCCCGAGCGGGCCGCTCAACAAGGAGCACGAGCTGGCCTACCAGGTCAACGACCTGAAGGCGCGCGTGATCGTCGCGGCCGCGTCGCTGTTGCCGGTAGTGCGCAAGGTGCAGCCGCAGAGCGCGCTCGAACATGTGTTCGTGGTGCACTACGCCGATCTGCTGCCTGCCCATCCCGCGCTCGACCTTCCGCTCGAACTCGCCGCGGAGCGCAAGTCCGAACGCACCGTACCCGAAGGCTGCGAAGACTTCCTCGCCGTGATGAAGGCTGGCGCGAAGCCGCAGGCCGTCGCCATCGACATGGACGACGTTGCGCTCATGACCTACACCTCGGGCACCACCGGCCTGCCGAAGGGCGCGATGCTGAGCTATGGCAACGCGCTCTTCAAGACGCGCGCCGCGGCCGACTGCAATGGCGTGGGGCCCGATGACGTGCTGCTGTCCATCGCGCCGCTGTATCACATCGCGGGCATGCTGATGGGCGTCAACGTGCCGGTGCTCAGCGGCGCAGCCTCGGTGCTGATGCACCGCTTCGATCCGCGCGCCGCGCTGCAGGCCATCGCCGCGTACAAGGTGAGCTGGTGGTACAGCATCGCGCCGATGAACGTGGCCTGCATGCAGGTGCCCGACATCGCGAGCTTCGACCTGGGCAGCCTGAAGATGAACCCGGTGACCAGCTTCGGCATCGCCTTCACCGAGCCGCTGGCGCAGCAGTGGCGCTCGCATGCGCCGAACTGCACCTCGTTCGAGGCCGCCTACGGCCTGAGCGAGACCCACACCTGCGACACCTACACGCCGCACCACGCGCCGCGCTGGGGCACGCAGGGCGTGCCGGTGCCGGGCGTGACGATCCGCATCGTCGACGCGGACACGCAGGCCGACATGCCCGCAGGCGAGGTCGGCGAGATCGTGCTGACCAGCCCCGGCGTCTTCAAGGGCTATTGGAACAAGCCCGAGGCCACCGCTGCCACGCTGCGCAACGGCTGGGTGCACACGGGCGACATGGGCAAGCTCGACGCCGATGGCTACCTCACCTTCATCGGCCGCTTCAAGGAAATGATCAAGGTCTCGGGCTACAGCGTGTTCCCCGAAGAGGTAGAGACCATCCTCATCAAGCACCCGGCGGTCGCGCAGGCGGCCGTCATCGCGCAGCCCGATGCCGAGAAGGGCGAGGTCGTGAAGGCCTTCATCGTGCGCAAGCCCGGCGCCGCGCTCGAGGCCGATGCGCTGATTGCCTGGGCGCGAGACAACATGGCGAGCTACAAGGCGCCGCGCGCCGTGAGCTTCATCGATGCATTGCCGACCACCGGCGCGGGCAAGGTGCTGCGCCGCCTGCTCAAAGACCAAAGCTGAGAGGTTCTGTTTGTTCTCCAAAGTTCTGATTGCCAACCGCGGCGAGATCGCCGTGCGGCTGATGCGCGCCCTGCGCGACCTGGGCATCGCCAGCGTGGCGGTGCATGCGCGCGACGACGTCTCGGCGCTGCACGCGCAGCTGGCCGACACGGCCGTCGCACTCGATGCGACCGGGCCTTCCGCGTACCTCGACGTCGCCACGCTGATTGCCGTTGCAAAGGCGCAAGGATGCGATGCGGTGCATCCCGGCTACGGCTTTCTCAGCGAGCGCGCCGATTTCGCGCAGGCCTGTGCCGAGGCAGGCCTCGTCTTCATCGGCCCGACGCCCGAGCAGCTGGGCCTGTTCGGCGACAAGGCACGCGCGCGCGCCCTGGCCACGCAATGCGATGTGCCGGTGATGCCCGGCAGCGCCGGCGCGGTGACGCTTGCGCAGGCGCAGGCCTTCTTCGCCGAGCAGCACGCGCAGGGCGCGGGCGTGATGGTCAAGGCCATCGGCGGCGGCGGCGGGCGCGGCATGCGCGCGGTGCTGAATGCAGACGATCTGCCCGAGGCACATGCCCGCTGCATGTCCGAAGCCAGGGCGGCCTTCGGCATCGAGGGCGTGTACGTCGAACGGCTGATGCGCAATGCGCGGCACATCGAGGTGCAGGTGCTGGGCGACGGGCAGGCCGTGGCCAGCCTCGGCGAACGCGAATGCACGCTGCAGCGGCGCTTCCAGAAGCTGGTGGAAATTGCACCGAGTCCCTCGCTGCCCGAGGCCCTGCGCGCGCGGGTCACGCAGGCTGCGCTGCGCATGGCGAAGGCGGTGGGATATCGCGGGCTGGGCACGTTCGAATTTTTGGTCGATGCCGGATCGACGACGCTGCCCTTCGTTTTCATCGAGGCGAACCCGCGGCTGCAGGTCGAGCACACGGTGACGGAAGCTGTGACCGGTCTCGATCTGGTGCAACTGCAGATCGCTGTCGCAGCGGGCCAGCCCTTGGATGAACTGGGTGTGGACGCCGATCGCACGGCGCCGCAGCGCGGCTTCGCGGTGCAGTGGCGCATCAATGCCGAGACGCTCGATGCGCAAGGCAACGCGCGGCCCTCGGGCGGCACGCTCGCGCGCTTCGACCTGCCGGCCGGGCCGGGCGTGCGCATCGACACGCACGGCTACGCGGGCCTTGCGCCTTCGCCGCACTACGACACGCTGCTCGCCAAGCTCATCGTGCATTCGCCGTCGCCGCGTTTCGCAGATGCATTGCGCCGTTCGCTGCGCGCGCTGGACGAATGCCACATCGACGGCATCGCCACCAACCTGTCGCTGCTGCGCGCCATCGCAGCGCGGCCCGAGTTCGCGACGCAGGCGGTGCACACGCGCTTCGTGGAGTCGCATCTGGGCGATCTGCTGGCCGCTGCGGCTTCGTTTGAAAAGCATGCGAAGAAGACGGCGGCCGCGCCGGCTGCGCAACCCGTCGTCGAAGACGACGGCTCGGACGAACTGACCGTCAAGGCGCCGATGCCGGCCCGCCTTTTGCAGTTCGAAGTGGACATCGGCGACGTGCTGCCCGCCGGCGCGCAACTCGGCGTGCTTGAGGCCATGAAGATGGAGCATCTGCTGCACGCGCCCGTGGCCGGCCGCGTGGTAGCGCTGCTGGCTGCGCCCGGGGACTACCTCGTCGAAGGCCAGTCGCTGGTGCAGCTCGAGGCCGTCGATGCGCAAGCCGTCGAGGCCGAGGCGCGTGCCGAGCACGACCTCGACGCGATCCGCCCCGATCTGCAAAAGGTCATCGATCGCCACGCGCCCACGCTCGACGCCAACCGCAAGGCCGCCGTCGACAAGCGCCACGCGCAGGGTGGCCGCACCGCGCGCGAGAACATCGCCGACCTGTGCGACACCGCTGCCGACCCCCAAAACTTCATCGAGTACGGCGCGTTCGCCATCGCCGCACAGACGCGCCGCCGCACGCTCGAGGACCTGATCGCCAACACGCCCGCCGACGGCATGGTCACGGGCCTGGGCAGCATCAATGCGAAGCAGTTCGGCCCCGAGGTGTCGCGCTGCGCCGTGCTGGCCTACGACTACACCGTGCTGGCCGGCACGCAGGGCATGCGCAACCACCACAAGACCGACCGGCTGCTGGCGGTCGCGCATCAGCTGAAGCTGCCGGTGGTGCTGTTCGCCGAGGGTGGCGGCGGTCGTCCCGGCGATACGGACATGCCGATCGTCGCGGGGCTCAACAACCATACCTTCAGCCAGTTCGCGGCGCTCTCGGGCAAGGTGCCCGTGGTCGGCATCGTGCACGGCCGCTGCTTCGCGGGCAACGCGGCACTGCTGGGCTGCGCCGACGTGATCATCGCCACCAGGAGCAGCAACATCGGCATGAGCGGCCCCGCGATGATCGAAGGCGGCGGCCTCGGGACCTTTGCGCCCGAACAGATCGGCCCGAGCAGCGTGCAGTCGCGCAATGGCGTGATCGACATCCTCGTGGAAGACGAAGCCGCCGCAGTGGCCGCGGCGAAGCAGTACCTGTCCTACTTCCAGGGTGCGACCACCGGTTGGCAATGCGCAGACCCGCGCACGCTGCGCCACGTCGTGCCCGAGAACCGGCTGCGCGTGTACGACGTGCGAGCGGCGATGCGCGGCGTGGCCGACACCGGCTCGCTGCTCGAACTGCGCGCGGGTTTCGGCGCGGGCATCGTCACGGCGCTCGCGCGCATCGAGGGCCGGCCGGTGGGCCTGATGGCCAACAACCCGCACCACCTTGGCGGCGCGATCGACGTGGAAGCGGCCGACAAGTCCGCGCGCTTCATGCAGCTGTGCAATGCGCACGGCCTTCCAATTGTTTCGTTGTGCGACACGCCAGGCTTCATGGTCGGGCCCGAAATCGAGGCGCAGGCGCAGGTGCGCCACGTGTGCCGCATGTTCATGGTGGCCTCGCACCTGCGCGTGCCGTTCTTCGCCGTGGTGCTGCGCAAGGGCTATGGCTTGGGCGCGCAGGCGATGACGGCGGGCGGTTTCGACGCACCCGTTTTCACCGTGGCCTGGCCCACTGGCGAATTCGGTGCGATGGGGCTCGAAGGTGCTGTGCGCCTGGGCTTTCGCAAGGAACTGGCGGCCGTCCCGGAGGGCGGCGAGCGCGATGCGCTGTTCAGGAAGCTCGTGGCGCAGCAGTACGCGAACGGCGAGGCGATCCACATGGCGCAGACGCTGGAGATCGATGCAGTGATCGATCCGGCCGAAACACGCACCTGGCTGGTGCGTGGGCTGTCCTCCGCGACGAAGGCGCCCGGCGCGGCCGCTGCCTATGTAGACACTTGGTAACCCGGCTTTAGACCTCGTCACGCGCGGGAGATCATGGCTCCGTAAACTGCGTCGCTTTGCGCCAATGAAACTGGTTTCTCGTTGGGCAGCCCACCTCCGCGACGTGGCCACGGCGCACTGGGTGGCAGCCCTCTGCCTCGCAGTGCTGGCCGTGGGTGTGCAGGCCGTCACTCCCGGCAACCATCCCCGCCAGCCCGCCGAGGCGCACTGGGTGGCGAGCTGGGCGGTGGCGCCGGTCGAGTTCGGCGAGCTGGCCGCAAGCCCCGGCGGCGCGGGCTATTCATCGCCCGCCGGCAATGACCTGCGCGGGCAGACGCTGCGCCAGCAGGTCGAACTGTCGCTGGACGGCCAGCGCATCCGCATCCGCTTCTCGAACCGCTTCGGCAAGGCGCCGCTGCGCATTGCCGCCGCGAGTGCGGCACGCGGCACCGGCGCCGATGCGTTCTCGCCGGCCACGCTGCGCGTGCTGCGGTTCGGTGGGCGCACCAGCCTCACGATCGCCCCCGGCGCGGACGCCTGGAGCGATGGCGTCGACCTGCCGGTTCAGGCGGGGCAGACCGTGGTCGTGAGTGCCTTCTTCGATCGCGCCGCGCCGTTTTCCACGGTCTCCATGCTCGAGCCGGGAACGACGTGGGTGACTGCCGGCAATGCCGTGATGGCGCCGAAGCTGAAGAGCCCCACGCCGCTGGTGCTGAACCAGATCGTGACCGGGCTCGACGTGCTCACCACGAAGTCCGTGCGCACCGTCGTGGCGTTCGGCGACTCCATCACGTCGGGCACCGCGGAGGCCAAATTCGGGGCCTATCCCGACATGCTGGCCACGCGCCTGCGCGATACGCAGGGCGCTGGAAACGACATAGCGGTGCTCAATGCCGGCATCGGCGGCAACCGCCTGCTGGCCGACGGCATGGGGCCCAGCGGCCTCTCGCGTTTCGAGCGCGACGCCTTACGGCAGAGCAGCGTGACGCACGCGATCGTCCTGCTCGGCACCAACGACATCGGCCGCACCCTGTTCGCCAACGTGCCCGGCGCCGAGATCAAGCCCCGCGACATGCCGACCGCCGAGCGCATCACCGATGGGCTGGAGCAGCTGGTCAAGCAGGCTCGCGCCAAGGGCGTGAAGGTGCTGCTCGGCACGGTGCCGCCATTCAGGAACACGCCTTACTGGAACGAGGCCAACGATGCCATGCGCGAAGCCGTCAACCGCTGGATTCGCGGTCGGCAGGACATCGATGGCGTGGTCGATTTCGATGCGGCGCTGCGCGACCCCGCGGACCCGCAGGCATTGAACCCGCTGTTCGATTCGGGCGACCACCTGCACCCCAACAAGGCCGGCCATGCCGCGATGGCCGCGACCATCGACCTGCACGAATTGCAGGAGTGAGTGCTCGCAAGGGCTGTGGGAGCAGCGAAAGGCGGGTCACAGCTCTACACAAGATTTCGTGCACCGCTTACAGGCGCTTCACATGGGCTGGGCAGCATGAAGGCTCCTACAACTCATGAGGGGTACTTCATGAAAAAGATCGCATTGGCTCTTTCCATCGGCGCTGCTTCGCTTCTGTCGGTGGGCACGTTGGCTGTTCCCACGGCCGCGCAGGCGCAGCCCGTCACCATCGAGGTGGCGCCGCCCCCGCCGCGCTTCGAACGCATGCCGCCGCCGCGCCGCGGCTATGCGTGGTCGCCGGGGCACTATGAATGGCACGGTGGCCGCCACGTGTGGGTCCGCGGCTACTGGGTGCGCGAGCGTCCGGGCTATGCCTACCGTCCGCCGGAATGGCGCCAGGACGGCGACCGCTGGCAATACCACAGGGGCGGTTGGGACCGCGATGGCGACGGGGTGCCGAACCGCTACGACCGCCGGCCGGACGACCCGAATCGCAACTGACGGCAGGGTTCAGCGGAACACGACGGTGCGGTGGCCGTTCAGCAGCACGCGGTGCTCGCTGTGCCACTTCACCGCCCGCGCCAGCACCTGGCTCTCTGTGTCGCGGCCGCGGGCCGTGAGGTCTTCGACCGTGTCGGTGTGGTCGGCGCGTTCCACGTCCTGCTCGATGATCGGGCCTTCGTCGAGGTCGGCCGTCACGTAGTGGGCGGTGGCGCCGATCAGCTTCACGCCGCGGTCGTGGGCCTGGTAATAGGGCTTGGCGCCCTTGAAGCTGGGCAGGAACGAATGGTGGATGTTGATCGCGCGGCCAGCCAGGCTGCGGCACAGGTCGTTGCTCAGGATCTGCATGTAGCGCGCGAGCACCACGAGCTCGGCGCCTTCGGCCTCGATGATTTCCAGCTGCTTCGCCTCGGCCTGCGCCTTGGTCGCGCCCGTCACCGGGATATGGTGGAACGGCACGTTGTAGCTGGCGGCCAGCTGGTAGAAGTCGCGGTGGTTCGAGATGATGGCGCGCACGTCGATGGCCAGCAGGCCGCTCTTCCAGCGGAACAGCAGGTCGTTGAGGCAGTGGCCTTCCTTGCTGACCAGGATCACGGTCTTCATGGGCTCGGCGGCGGCATGCAGCTGCAGCGCCATGCCGAAGCCGGCGGCGAAGGTCTTCAATTCCTCGCGCAGCGTGGCTTCGCTGTGCTCGCCGCAGGCGAAGCGCACCCGCATGAAGAACAGGCCCGTGTCGTGGTCGTTGTACTGGGCGGCCTCTTCGATGTTGGCGCCCCGTTCGAGCAGGAAGCCCGACACGGCGTGCACGATGCCCGTACGGTCGGGGCAAGAGAGGTTCAGGATGTAGGCGGGCGAGGTGGGCGTAGTGGTCGTCATCAGGGGCGTGATTGTCGCAGGGGTGCCAGAATCGCGATTTTCCTCGACCACATAACCGCAGGAGCGAGACATGGCCCAGCAGGACTTCAACATGGACAACCAATGGTTGCCCTTCACTCCCAACCGCCATTTCAGGAAAGACCCGCGCGTCTTCGTGGCGGCCGATGGCATGGAGTTCACCACGCACGATGGCAAGAAGGTGATCGACGGCATCTCCTCGCTGTGGTGCGTGGGCGCGGGCCACAACCGCAAGCCCATCAACGAGGCGATCAAGAAGCAGCTCGACACGCTCGACTACGCCACTGCCTTCCAGGTCAGCAACGACCGCGCCTTCAAGGCGGCCGAGATGATCGCCTCGCTCGCGCCCGGCGATCTCAACAAGGTGCTGTTCTGCAACTCGGGTTCGGAAGCCGCAGACACCTCGATGAAGGTCGCGCTTGCCTATCACCGCGCACGCGGCGAAGGCCACCGCAACGTGTTCATCGGCCGCGAGAAGGGCTACCACGGCGTGGGCTTCGGTGGCATGTCGGTGGGCGGCATTCCCGGCAATCGCAAGGTGTTCGGCTCGGCCTTCCTGCCGCGCGTGGACCACATGCGCTTCATCCACGATCCGGTGAACCACGCCTACATCCACAACGAGGAGCCGGTGTGGGCCGAAGACCCGCTGGTCGAGCTCGAAACGCGCATCCTGCCGCTGCACGATGCGAGCAACATCGCCGCGATCATCGTCGAGCCGGTGGCCGGATCGGCCGGCTGGTACCTGCCGCCCAAGGGCTACCTGAAGCGCTTGCGCGAGATCTGCGACAAGCACGGCATCCTGCTGATCTTCGACGAGGTCATCACCGGCTTCGGCCGCATGGGCACCAACTTCGCGTCCGACTATTACGGCGTGGTGCCCGACATGCTGAACTTCGCCAAGTGCGTGACCAACGGCGTCATTCCGCTCGGCGGCGTGATCTGCCGCGACAAGCTCTACGACGCGATGATGAAGACCGAGGCGCCCGAGCACGTGGTCGAGTTCTTCCACGGCTACACCTACTCGGGCCACCCGGTGGCCTGCGCCGCGGCCATCGCCACGCTCGATCTCTTCAAGCAGGAGAACCTGTTCGCGCGCGCCGGCGAAATGGGCAAGGTGCTGGGCGATGCCTTCCACAGTGCCTTCAAGGGCCTGCCGAACGTGATCGGCATCCGCAGCCTGGGCCTCGCCGCGGCGGTGGAACTCGCGCCCATCGCGGGCACGCCGGGCAAGCGCGCCTACGACATCTTCCTGGACTGCTTCCACAAGGGTGCACTGGTACGGCCCGCGGGCGACGTGCTGGTGATCGCACCGCCGTACATCGTGGAAAAGTCGCACATCGACACGCTGGTGAATACGCTGGCGGATTCGATCAGAAAGCACGCCTGAGCGGGACGGCGGCACTTGCGCAAGCCGGCGACGCGAAGGCCGTTCGCAGGATCGCGGCGCCGGAAACCATGCGACTTTCGTTTTGAACTGACTGTCGACGAAGCATTTTTAGCGCTTTGACAGAAGCCAGCGGGAGCTTCATTCTTCAGCCCTCACCACGGGGCTGGAGATGACGATGTCGGAAAAAATCGAACGCTGGATGAATCAGCCGCTTTTCGTGGGTCGTCAGGCTCTTCTCGTCACCGTGACACTCGGCTCCGTCGGCGCCTGGTTGTTGTTCTGGTTCGGTGAATAGGGTCGACGCGTTCAAGCCTTCGGTTGCGGCCTGGCCAGCCGCTTGAACTCGGCGCAATAGTCTTTCTCGGGCAATGGCGGCGTCTGCCATGTGCTGTCGTAATCACCCGCCGCCACGTCCGCCGCAGCGGCAGCGGCGCGCATTTGCACCGTGGCAACCTTGATGTCGTCGGGCAGATGCTGCGGCACGCCGAGCGTACGCACGACGTGGCCCGCGCCGGCGATCAGCAGCACCGTCTGGCCCGGCCGCCTTGCCTTGACGATGGCCTGCGCCATTGCACGGTCGCGGCCCACCTGGATGCGCGTCATCGGGACGATCTGGGATTCGGGCAGCATCTTGCAGTGGCCCTCCCGCACGGCGTCCTGCTGCACGGCATAGGCCTCGCCATTGAGCTGCACGTCGAGCGAGACGTCGGCCATGGCGTCCCTCATGCGCGTGCGCGGCAGGTTGGCGCCGACCACGGGCACGCCCGCGCGCACGGCCACCATCACGGTGGGGCCGTAGCTGGCCCAGGGCCAGGCCTTGTCGCTCCAGTCGAGGGCCGCCTGCACCTGCGCTTCGGTGGCGGTGGGGGCGATGCGCGCGGTGCTGCGGCCTTCCTCGGCCATTTCGAGCGCAAGCGCGGCGAGATGGCCGCGCGCGACCAGCGCCTCGACGGCTTCGCGCTCGATGGCGTGGTGCTCGGGGGCGTCGTGCTGCTCGCCGAGCAGGAGGGCGTCGACCGGCTGGAGTGCTGCGATGCGGCGCGCGATGGGTGCATCGGCGCCGGGAGGCAGCACCGAGCAGCCCCCGAATGCGGTGGTGGCGAGCAGGGGAAGAAGCAGGCGCCAGGGAGTCCGCAGGGGCCGGTTTGGAGGGGACATCACGCCATACTATGCCCCGGCACACGCCCGCCGTGCCGTCCATTTCCGCTTTTCCCTGTCGTCTCTTTCGGTTTCTTCGCTGACCCCCGGTTCACGGGACCCGTTGCCGGTGCTTCATGAAAAAAGCGCCCGGACAGGGCGCTTTGTCGTTGGAGGCCGAATTTGCGTCAGTGCACCAGCACCGGCGTGTGGGCCAGCTCGGCGTAGCCTTCGAGCGTGTCCTCGACTTCTTCCTGGGTGGGGGTGTTGAGCTGCCACGCGGCGATCTGCTGCTGGAACAGCTCGGCCCACGAGCCGTCAAGGTAGACCTCCTTGCCCGAACGCTTGTCCACGATCTCGAAGCCGTGGCGCTCCAGAACCGGCACGTTGGGTTGCGCGGGTTCGTCGCCTTCATTGGGCTGCACGTGGACGACGACGAAAGACTCCGAGTCATAAAGCATGTTCATGGCGGGCCCTGTGAGGATGTCGATGGCGTTCATGGGGGATACATAGCAATCAACGCGCCAGTTTCAAGACAGGTTGTCATTCTTGTAAAACCAACGGGCTAATTTTCTTGGCTTTGCTCCGATGGAACGACCTTCTCCTCAGTTCGGGGGGGCCGCGGGTAGGGGTTTGCGCAATTGGGCGTCAGCGAAGTCCCCGTTGGGTTCCGTCTGCCGGATGCGCACTGGCAGGTAGCCGTACGCTGGCGCCAGCCAAAGCTCGAGTTTTCGGTCGAACTCCCGCCGAGGATTGCGGGTGAGCTTGCGCGTGACGTATTCGCCGGCCGGAAGGCTCACTTTTTCTTCGTCACCGACCACGAAGACCCAGACGTCGGCATCGCGCGGCCCCACGGTCTGGACCGAAATCCGGGTGCCTGCCGGATAGCGCCCGGGGCTGGCCGCCAGCAGGCCGCCGAGCTGCATCATCACGCTCATGCGGTCCTGCGCGCCGGCCAGCAGGGGCACGGGTGGCGCGTTGTTGCTGAACACGATCTGCCCCTGTTCGCGTACGAAATGAGAAGCCAGCTCTGACTTGCGGCTTTCGGAGTACCGCTCGGGCTCCAGCCCCGAGGGACCGATGCGGCCGGTGCTGTGCCAGTTGAGCAAGGTGAAGAACACCGCCTTGAGCGTCAGCCGCCCGTCGTAGCGGCTGCCATCCTGCAGCCAGACCAGTTCGCCGAACACGCCACGCTGCGGGGAGGCGCCGGACTGGCCGGTGGCCTCGAAGTCCAGCGTGACCGAGCCGGGGATCTTCATCGCCTGGGTGCCGGCGATGGTGCCCGAGGCCTCGCCACCGGCCGCCGCAGTGGTGCCGGTTCCGGTGCCGCTGGAAGGCGATACCGCGCCGGTTGGGGCGCTGGCCGCTGCTTCCGGCGGTGTTGCTCCTGAATTGGTAGCGGCCTGGGCTGTCAGGTCGGGCATTTCGGGGGCTGAAGGCGTGGAGGCATCCGGCTCCGGCGCGGGCTCGGGCTTGACGACGGCCGGTTTCGGCTTGGGCACAGACGCTTCACGGGGACGCCGCGGCTTGGGTGGCGGAGGCGGCTTCGCTTCGGCGGGTGCGGCCGCCGGAGCGGGCGCCTCGGACGCCGGTGGTGCGATCACGATGGTGCGCGTGCTGAACTTGCTAGCCAGCGGCGAGGGTTCCGGCCCGACCGCCATCGGCGCCAGCCCGAGCAGCAACAGATGGACCAGCCCCACCAGCAGCGTCAGCCCGATCAGAACCCGCCACGACGGACGCCCCGGCAGCCCGGGAGGCAGCGATGGCGAGGAAGAGGGGGCGACGAGCGTCGGCATCGGTATGTGGAGTGAGGCGCCGGCCCGGAGGTTCACGAAAGACCACCTCGGTAAACTGCCGCCCGTTCAACCAGTTTAAGTGGGAGCGGCGACCGGCCCGTGCCGGCGCCCCGTCCCCGTTCTCACGCACGCACCGCATCATGAAACTCGCCACCTTGAAGGACGGCTCGCGCGACGGCCAGCTCGTTGTCGTATCGCGCGACCTCACGCTCGCCCACTACGCCACCGGCATCGCGAGCCGGCTGCAGCAGGTGCTGGACGACTGGGGCTTCATGAGCCCGCAGCTGCAGGACCTGTACGACGCCGTCAACACCGGCCGTGCACGCCATTCCTTTCCCTTCGATCCGTCGATGTGCATGGCCCCGCTGCCGCGCGCCTACCAGTGGGCCGACGGCTCGGCCTACCTGAACCACGTGGAGCTGGTGCGCAAGGCGCGCAACGCCGAGGTGCCCGAGAGCTTCTACACCGATCCGCTGATGTACCAGGGCGGCAGCGACGACTTCCTGGGCCCGACCGACGACGTGGTCGTGCCCAGCGAAGCCATGGGCATCGACTTCGAGGCCGAGATCGCGGTGATCACCGGCGACGTGCGCATGGGTGCCACGCCCGACCAGGCGCTCGACGGCATCCGCCTCGTGATGCTGGCCAACGACGTGAGCCTGCGCAACCTCATTCCGGCCGAGCTGGCCAAGGGCTTCGGCTTCTTCCAGAGCAAGCCCGCCACCGCCTTCAGCCCCGTGGCCGTCACGCTCGACGAGATCGGCGAGGCGTGGCAGGACGGCCGCGTACACCTCGCGCTGCAAAGCAGCTGGAACGGCCGCAAGGTCGGCCTGTGCGACGCCGGCCCGGAGATGACCTTCCATTTCGGCCAGCTCATCGCCCACATCGCCAAGACGCGCAACGTGCGCGCCGGCAGCATCGTGGGCAGCGGCACCGTGAGCAACAAGGGCGTCGAGAAGAAGGACGGCCAGATGGACTGGCCCAAGGGCTATTCGTGCATCGCCGAGAAGCGCTGCATCGAGACCATCCAGACCGGCCAGCCCTACACCGAGTTCATGAAGTTCGGCGACACGATCCGCATCGAGATGAAGGGGTTGGACGGGCGCTCGCTGTTCGGGGCGATCGATCAGGAGATCGTGTCCACGGCGGGGCGGCCGAAGGAGGCGCCGGTGTCGCTGGTGAAGCCGCAGCAGGGCGGGGCGCCGGACGAGCCACAGCCGGAGCAAGAAGCTTCCGAAGACTGAGGGGCCGGCTCAGTGCGGCCCCGCGCCGCGCAGCAGCTCCTTCTGCGACCGTATCCCCAGCCGCCGGAACGCCCGGTACTGGTGGGTGCGCACCGTCGTCAGTTCCACGCCGATCTCGCGCGCGGCTTCCTTGGCCGTACGGCCCGCCATCAAGTGGCCGATGACCTCGCGCTCGCGCAGGCTCAGCTTCTGCAGCCGCGAGGCGAGGACGGGCTCCACCGGTTCCCGCGCGGCCACTGCGCTGCGGCCGTGCGCGGCGGTGGCGTCGGCCAGGAGCGTGGCGTGCGCCTCGATGCGCGCGAAGTCGGCCGCGCCGAACTCCGGCTGCGCAAGGCTGCGGTAGAAGCTCACGGCCACGCGCTGGCCCGTGGGCTGCAGCAACAGCACCGAGGCGCGCTCGCGAATGCCCACGTCGCCGTAGCAGGCGGCGCGGTACACCGGGTCGGCCACTTCGTCGGCGCGCTGGTGCCCCATCCAGAGCTGCGCACGCCTGGGCAGCTTGCGCGCCGCCAGCCAGGCCATGTTCGGGTCGAGCAAATCGAAGCGCTGCGCCACGTAGCGTTCGGACGTGCGCTCGGCCGTGCTGCCGTAGCTGCTGGCGGCAGACACGAGCTCGATGCGCCCGGCGGCATCGACCACGAACACGGTGCAGAAAGTCACCGGCATCACGCGCTGCATGGCCTTGAGATAGCTGGTCGCCAGAAGCGGCGTGCCCACGCCGGAGAGCACGTCGCCGACCACGGCGGCGGCCAGCGCGGTGTCTTCGGCGGGGTGGATGCGCCAGCGTCTCATGCGGGAGGAAAGAAGAAGAAAAGGGCGCGCATACGGGTAACTACCTCGTACGAAGTTATGACATTGACGCTCCTCCCGCATCGGGACAATCCCGCCGGATGATGACGAACTCTCCCGCTGCCACCCTCGGCGATGCCGCCAGCGGCCCCGTGCCGCCGAAGTCCGGCGCCGACGCCGGACTGCCGCCCTCGGTCGGCGCGTTCCACTACACGCGCTACGGAGCCCGAACGCCCGCGCTCGGCCCTGGCGGCGTTGAAGCCGGCAGCCACCCGGTGGTGATCGCCGGCGGCGGCCCTGTCGGCATGGCGCTGGCGCTGGGGCTCGCGAACCACGGTGTGCGCTGCGTGATCCTCGAAGCTGACGACACCGTGTGCGTGGGCAGCCGCGCGGCCTGCATCTCGCGCCGCAGTCTCGAGATCATGGAGCGGCTCGGCGTGCTGCGCGGCTTCATGGGCAAGGGCCTGCCGTGGACCGGCGGGCGCAGCTTCTACAAGACGGCCGAGGTGTTCCGCTTCGAGATGCCGCACGACGCGCAGCAGAAGCTGCCGCCGATGATCAACCTCGAGCAGTACTACGCCGAGCACTACCTGCTCGAAGAGATCTTCCGCCGCAACGAGGCGACGCCGGGGCTCATCGACATCCGCTGGGGCACCGAGCTCACCGGCCTCGCGCAGCACGACGACGGCGTGACGCTCGACATGCGCAACGCCGAAGGCGCATACCGGCTGCATGGCCAGTGGCTCGCAGCCTGCGACGGCGGCCAGAGCTTCGTGCGCAAGGCGATGGGGCTCGCGCTCGAAGGTACGGGCTACGAAGGCCGCTACGTGATCATCGACATCGAGCTCAAGAGCAGGCACCCGACGGAGCGCCGCGCGTGGTTCGACCCGCCGTGGAACCCGGGCTCGACCGTGCTGATGCACCGCCAGCCCGACGACATCTGGCGCATCGACTACCAGCTGCGCCCCGGCCAGAGCACCGAGGAGGCGCTGCAGCCACCAGCCGTGGCCGAGTTCGTGCAGCGCCACCTCGACGCCATCGGCGAAGGCCACCTGCCATGGAAGACGGTGTGGACCTCGGTCTACCGCGCCGGCGCGATGACGCTCGACAGCTACCGCCACGGCCGCGTCGTGTTCGCGGGCAACGCGGCGCATGCGATGCCGATCTTCGGCGTGCGCGGGCTCAACTCGGGCTTCGACGACGCAGACAACCTCGCGTGGAAGCTGGCGTTCGTCGCCAGGGGCTTGTCGGATGCGGCACTGCTCGACTCGTACTCGCAGGAGCGCATCGCGGCCTTCCACGTGAACGCCGAGAACGCGATGCGCAGCACCGAGTTCATGTCGCCGCCGTCGCGCGGCTTCGACCTGCTGCGCGAGGCGGCGCTGTCGCTGTCGGAAAGGCACCGCGGCATCGCGCAACTCATCAACCCGCGCCAGACGCAGGCCGTGCGCTACGCCGATTCGCCGCTGTCGTCGGGCGAAGGAGATGCATTGCCGGCCGGCCCGCTGCCGGGCGAGGTGATGCCGGAGCAGCAACTCGAACAAGGCCATCTCACCGACTGGGTCGCGCCGGCCTTCACGCTGCTGGTGCTGCAGCCCGAGGTGGCCGCGCCGCCCGCGGCCGACGTCGCGCAGGCACGGCAGGGCGCGCTGCCCTTCGTCGTTCGCAGCATTGCGAGCCCAGGCTCCGGCGGCGCCGATGCGCATGCATCCCCTGCCGTCTTCGAAGCGCTCGGCGCACAGGACGGCGCGGTCTACCTGCTGCGCCCCGACGGCCACGTGGCCGCGCGCTGGCATCGCCTGCCGCCCGGCGCCCTGCAACCCGCACTGGCCCGCGCGGCCCAGGAGCTCCCCGCATGAGCACGACACCGCTGAACCCCGACGCCCGCGACCGCCTCTACGCCGAGTGCGCGCGCGCCATCACCGAGGCGGGCGCCGAGCGCGAATCGCTGTTCCTCGCGCGGCTTGCGCTGCTGCTGTTCGAGCAGGTCGGCGACGAGGCGCGCTGCCGCGCCGCGCTGGCCGACGCGTTGCACGCGCTGCCCGTACCATCGCTGTCCGCTTCCGAATCACAAACAACGACTGGAGACTGATCCATGGATCGCCGCACCCTTCTCGCCACGCTCGCATCCGGCGCCGCCGTGGCCGCCACGCCTTTCGCCCATGCACAGGAGTACCCCGCGCAACTCGTCAAGTGGGTGGTGCCGTACCCTGCGGGCGGCGGCACCGACGTGATCGCGCGCGTGCTGGCCGAATCGATGCGCCAGACGCTGGGCCAGCAGATCGTGGTCGACAACCGTCCCGGTGCCTCGACCAACATCGGCGCCGACATCGTCGCCAAGAGCAAGCCCGACGGCTACACGATCATGTCGGCCGACAACGCCGTGCTGGCCTTCAACGAGCACTTGTTCAGCAAGCTGCCGTTCAACCCCGAGAAAGACTTCACCTACATCGGTGCGATCGGCAAGTTCCCGTTGGCACTCGTCGTGCATCCGGACTTCCCGGCGAAGAACTTCAAGGAGTTCCTGGCCTACGTGAAGGCCAACCCCGGCAAGGTCAACTACGCCTCGCCCGGCAACGGCTCGCCGCACCACCTCGCGATGGAGATGTTCAAGGTGCGCACCGGCACTTTCATCACCCACATTCCGTACCGTGGCGCGGCGCCGGCCATGGCCGACGTGATGGGCGGGCAGGTGCCCTGCATGTTCCTCGACCTGGCTTCGGGCCTGTCGATCATGCAGGGCAACAAGGTGCGCGTGCTGGCCATCGGCTCGGGTGCGCGCAGCAAGCTGCTGCCCAACGTGCCGACGCTGGCCGAAGTGGGCGTGCCCAACACCGAGGTGTTCGCTTTCCAGGGCATCCTGGGCCCGGCGGGCCTGCCGGCGGCGGTGGTGAACAAGCTCAACGGCGACCTCAACAAGGCCTTCGGCACGCCGACCGTGCAGAAGCGCTTCGATGATTTCGGAATGGAAGCGATGCCCGGCACGCCGGCGCAGTTCGCGGCGCTGTCGCGCGCCGAGTCCAGGCGCTGGGGCCCGATCATCAAGCAAGCCGGCATCAAGCTGGACTGAAGCCGCAGAGGGGACTCTCTCCCTTCGTGAAACACCGAGGAACCGGCGTTGCCGGGCCCCTGGTGTTGCCCCGGTAGGAGGCGAGCCTATTTTTTCGAGCCGTCCTCGAAGACCTCGTCGTCGCGCTGCAGCTCGCCGTTCTCGTCCCAGGCGCGCTCGCGCGTCACGCGGCCCTTGGCGTCGAAGGTGGATTCAGCCAGCAGCGTTCCCTTTTCGCTGAAGCGCTGGTGGGTGCCGACCGGGATTTGCCGGCCGCGGCTCACCACCTGGTAGCGGCCCTGCGCGGCGCGCTGGCCGCTGTCGTAGAACTCGGTGATCTCCACCGTGCGCGTGTCGCCGCTGCCGCTGTAGGCGGATTTGCTGCTCGGCTGGCCGTTGAGGTAGTAGCTGTCGTCGACGATCGGCTCGCCCGCGCTGTTCCAGCGCTGGTCGCGCACCAGCGCGCCTTTTTCGGAGAAGGCCTGCTCGCGCAGGCGCACGCTCGCGCGCTCGACCAGCAGGTACACCGCCTCGCGGCGCTTGACGCCCTCGGACGAATAGTTCTGCTCGGTGCGCTGGTTGCCGACGATTTCGTCGATCGCCGCGGTCTTGCCGTTGTCGTAGAAGCTTTGCGAGCGCACCCGCTTGCCCGACACGTACGACAGCCGCGAGCGCAGGGTGCCGCGCGAGTCGAACAGTTCGACCTGCGACGGGCCGGTGCCCGTAAAGCCGCAGAGCCTGGCGTCATCGACCACCGGGGCCAGCGTGGGCGCGTCGGCACAGCGCAGGGCCGAGAGTTGGCCGTGCTCGGTGAATTCGACCGACGCGCGTTCGCTGCCGCTGCCGGTGTCGGGATAGAAGATGGCGCGCCGAAGCCTGCCGTCGGGGTAGAAGCTGCGCACGAGCCCCCGCTCCTGGCCGTCGTCGTAGGTGGCGTCGCGCAGCACGCGGCCCGTGGGCGAGAACTCGCGGGCGCGGCCCTGCAGGTTGCCCTTGGCATTGAGGGTGTGCTCCTTGGCGAGCTTGCCCTTCTCGTAGATGCGCACCAGACCCATCGACACGCCGTTCTGCAGCTGTTCCTCGCGCTGCAGCTCGCCGGTTGCGCGGTCCTTGCAGCGCAGCAGGCCGGTCTTGCCCGCGGTGCTGCTGCCGTCGGCCGGGTTCACGCTGCGGCCGTTCAGCTCGCAGTCCAGCTGCGCGTGCGCCGTCGCGGCGCCGAGCAACGCGAGCAATGCGGCGGCGCCGCGGAGGGCGGTCCGGCGCGGGGTCATGTCACTTGTCGTAAAGCGTGTCGAGCGAGCGGAAACCCTTGACCTCGATCGGGTTGCCGAACGGGTCGAGGAAGAACATCGTCCACTGCTCGCCCGGCTGGCCCTCGAAGCGCACCTGCGGCTTCAGCACGAACTCGGTGCCGGCGGCTTCGAGCCGCGCGGCCAGCGCCTGCCAGTCGGGCAGGGCCAGCGCGAGGCCGAAGTGCGGCATTGGCACCATCACGTCGCCGACCCGGCCGGTCCGGGCGGTGGCGAAGGGCTCGCCGAGGTGGAGCGAAACCTGGTGACCGAAGAAGTCGAAATCGACCCAGGTGCCGGTGCTGCGGCCTTCGGCGCAGCCGAGCACGCCGCCATAGAAGCGGCGGGCGACGTCGAGGTCGCGGACGTTGAAGGCCAGGTGGAAGATGCTCTGCATGGTTTCGGATTATGGGCAGCGGTGCTGTGAGAATGCCGGACTTTCTTTTATCGTGGAGCAAGCCTTGCGGATACTCCGGATCTTCGCCGCGCGGATGTGCGGCATCGCTCTTCTGTTCACTTTCGCGGCTGCGCATGCCGCCTGCCCCCCCTCGGCCATCGCCAGCCTCGAAAAGCCGGGCATGGGCGTGCGCAATGGCGTCGACCGCGGGGTGCTCTGGCGCATCGAGCGCGACGGGCGCAGCTCGTGGCTCTACGGCACCATCCACGTCGGCCGCGGCGACTGGGTGCGGCCCGGTCCGACCATCCAGAAAGCGCTCGCGCAGAGCGACACCCTTGCGCTGGAGCTCGACTTGCGCGACGAGGCTACTGCCCAGGTCATGGGCCAGCCGGCCGACCCGGCACTGCTGGCACGCATGCTCAGCGGCGAGCGTGCCCGCCGTCTCGAGCGCCAGAACACCGAGGCCTGCGTGCCGCCTGGCACGCTGTCGAAGTTGCAGCCGATCCTGCAGGTCACGGCACTGGCCGGCCTGGCGGGACGGGCCGACGGGCTGTACCCGGAATTCGGCGTGGACGAGACGCTGGCGGTTTCCGCCCGCAACGGCAACAAGCCGGTCGTCGCGCTCGAAAGCGCAGCCGAGCAGCTGAAGGCGCTGACCGGCGAATCCGAAGCCGAGGAGGCAGAGCAGGTCGATGCGGCGCTGGACGAACTGGAATCGGGCAAGCTGCGCGGCCAGCTCAAGGAGCTGGCCGACGTCTGGACGCGCAGCGACGCGGCCAGGCTCGCCCGCTACCCCGAGTGGTGCGACTGCCTCAAGACGACCGCCGAGCAGCGGCTGATGAAGCGCCTGCTCGACGACCGCAACCCGAACCTGGCCGACGGCATCGAGCGCCTGCACTTCGGTGGCAAGCGCGTGTTCGCGGCGGTCGGTGCGCTGCACATGATCGGCCCGCAGGGATTGCCCGCGCTGATGGCGGCGCGCGGCTTCACCGTGACGGCAGTGCTGACCGATGCACAGGCGCAGACGGCGGTGCCGATGCCGGCGCTTGCGGCGCCTTCGCCAGCGCCGAAGGCCGTGCGCGGCGGCAAGGCCGCCAAGGGTCAGCGTGGTCAGAAGGGTGCGCCTGCTGCCGCAGCAAAGGGCGGTAGATCGGCAAAGGCTGTGCCTGCCGCCAAAGGGGGCAAGGCGCCTGCCAAGGGCAAAGTGCGCAGATAATCGCGACCGCCATGCACATGCTGCGCCACCCCACCCGCTTCCTCGGCCTCGTCGGCCGCTGGGTGCTGCTGTGGTTCGTGCTGTCGCTGGGCGTGGCGGTGGCATCGCCGCTGGTGAACCTGCAGGCCATGGAGTTGGTGTGTTCCAGCGCCGGCTCGATCAAGGTGGTGGTCCACACCGAAGACGGCACGCAGGAAATGGGCGCCTCGCACATGGACTGCCCGTTGTGCGTGCTGAGCGGCGCACCGCCGCCGGCTGTGGCCGCTCCCGTCTTCGATCTTCCCTTGCCGCTGGGCCGCGTGGTCCAGTCCATTCCCGCCGCGCGCCTGGCCGCGGCCACCGCGGCGCCGTTGCCGGCGCGCGGGCCCCCGGCTTTCTCCTGACGCTCTCAAAACCGTAGCTGCATGCGCGCGACCGAAGCGCATGTGCGGCCTGTCCGGCTTGAAGTTTCGTGGAGAAGGTTCCTCTTGAAAAAGCATTCCCGCGCCTTGGCGATCGCCATGGCATTTCCCTTCGGCGCGCCTGCGCTGGCACAGCAGTCCGCCGAGACGCCTGAAAGCGGCACCGGTGGCCGTGCGCTCAGCACCATCACCGTGACCGGCGGCCGCCCGACCTCGCTTCCGACGCAGATCCCGACCACCATCGAAGGCGTGACGCACGAGCAGGTCGTCGAAACCGTCAACGCCACCGACAGCGAAGACGCGCTCAAATACCTGCCGAGCCTGGTCGTGCGCAAGCGCTACATCGGCGATTTCAACCACGCCGTGCTCGCCACCCGCGCCTCGGGCACGGGCAACAGCGCGCGCTCGATGGTGTACGCCGACGGCATCATGCTGTCGAACCCGCTGGGCAACGGCGCCACCTACGCGCCGCGCTGGGGCACGGTGTCGCCGGAAGAAATCGAGCGGGTCGACGTGCTGTACGGGCCGTTCTCGGCCGCGTACCCGGGCAACTCGGTGGGTGCGGTGGTCGACTACGTGACGCGCATGCCCACGCAGCTGGAGGCGCACGTCAAGCTCAGCGGCTTCGCGTCGAGCTTCGACCTGTACAACAGCCATTCCTCGCCGGCCGGCCAGCAGCTCGACCTGTCGCTGGGCAGCCGCAGCGGCGACTGGTCGTGGTGGCTCAGCGCGTCGCGCACCCACAGCAAGGGGCAGGCGCTGGTGTTCGGCAACCGGCTGGTGAGCGCGGGCACGGTCGGCAGCGCGGGCACGCCGGTGACCGGCGCCGTACTCGGGCTGAATCCATCGAACCAGCCGTGGTGGCTGGTGGGCGGTTCGACCCTCTACGACACCACGCAGGAACAGGCCAAGCTCAAGGTGGCCTACGACTTCTCGCCCACGGTGCGCGCCACCTACACGTTGGGTGCATGGAACAACACCACGCACGGCAGCGTCGACACCTGGCTGCGCGACGCCTTCGGGCGGCCGGTGTACGGCGGGCGCGTGAACATCGGCGGGCGCAGCTACAACCTCGATTCGCCGAGCGCCGCGCTCGCACCGACCGAGACCGCGCTCACGCACTACATGCACGGCCTCTCGGTGAAGAGCCACACCGGCGGCGTGTTCGACTGGGAGGTGGCGGCGAGCCTGTTCGACTATTCGCGCGACACCTCGCGCACGCCCACCACACCGCTGCCCGGTGCCTTCAACGGCGGCCCGGGCCGCACCACCGACATGGGCGGTTCCGGCTGGAACACCTTCAAGGCGGCCGGCACCTGGCGGCCAACCGGCTCGGCCGAAGGCGTGGGCGCGCACGTGGTCGACTTCGGCTTCCAGCAGGACACGGCGCGCCTGCGCACCAGCGTCGGCAACACGCTCGACTGGATCGACGGCTCTCCCGTCACGCCGTTCTCGGCCTTCAACGGCAACACCCGGCTGCAGTCGCTCTACGCGCAGGACACCTGGCGCTTCGCAAAGGACTGGAAGACCACGCTCGGCCTGCGCCATGAGCGCTGGCAGGCCTACGGCGGCCAGCTCGGCAACGCAAGCACGCTGCTGAACTTCACGCCGCGCAAGAACAGCTACGACTCGCCCAAGGCCGCCATCGCGTGGCAGGCCACGTCCGACTGGCTCTTCAAGGCCTCGACCGGCCGTGCGGTGCGCATGCCGACGGTGAGCGAGCTCTACCAGGGCTCGATCGACGGCAACCGCATCGTCAACACGAATCCGAACCTGCGCCCTGAACGCTCGTGGACCACCGAGCTCAGCGCCGAGCGCGACATGAAGGGCTGGGGGCTCGACGGCGTGCTTCGCACCACGCTGTTCTTCGAGAACACCAAGGACGCGCTCTACACCCAGGCACTCAACAACCTCGTGAGCACGGTGCAGAACGTCGATGCCATCCGCACGCGCGGGCTCGAAGTGGCGATGAACGCGGTCGACGTGGGCTTGCGGGGGCTCGACCTGAGCGGCAGCCTCACGCTGACCCGCTCGAAGATCACCGCCAACAGCGGCTTTGCGGCCAGCGTCGGCCGCGACCAGCCGCGCGTGCCCAAGGTGCGCGCCACGCTGCTCGCCACCTACCGCCCCGACGCCCGCTGGAGCTACACCGTCGGCGCGCGCTACAGCGGCAGGCAGTACGGCACGCTCGACAACAGCGACCCCAACGGCGCCGCGTACATGGGCTTCTCGAAGTTCTTCGTGGTCGACGCGCGCGTACGCTACCGGATCGACCGGCAGTGGAGCGCGTCCTTCGGCATCGACAACCTGAACAACAACAGGTACTGGGCCTTCCACCCATACCCGCAGCGCACCTACGTGGCCGAACTCAAGTTCGACCTTTGACCCTCTTTCCACTTCAAGGATCTTTCGCCATGAATGCCTCGACCACTCTCAAGACTCTCGCTGCCTGCGCCATGCTGACGGGCGTTGCGGCCGCCTCCGCGCATGTCACGCTGCCGCCGGGCGGCGCCACCGTGGGCAGCGACTACAACGCCGCCTTCCGCGTTGGTCACGCCTGCGAAGGCTCCAAGGCCACCACCGGCCTCGCCGTGCGCCTGCCAAAGGGCTTCGTGCTGAGTGACGCACAGGCGCGCAAGGGCTGGAAGCTCGACGTGCAGAAGGGCGGAACGGGCGGCGATGGCGAAGTGCGCTGGACCGCCGAGAAGCCCGAGAACGCGCTGCCCGGCAGCGAGCGCGCCGAGTTCGTGCTGCGCGGCAAGATGCCCGCGGCACCGGGCACGCTGTGGTTCAAGGTGCTGCAGACCTGCGACGTTGGCGTGGCCGATTGGGCCGAGGTGCCGGCCTCGGGCAATTCGACCAAGGGGCTGAAGAGCCCCGCCGCGAAGCTCGAAGTGGTGGCGCAGGGCGTGGCCACCGTCGACGTACGCGATGGCTGGGTGCGCCAGTCGGTGCCGGGCCAGAGCGGCACCGGCGCCTTCATGAAGCTCACCGCACCTACCGGCACCAAGTTGGTCGGCATCTCGACCCCGGCAGCCGGCATCGCCGAAGTGCACGAGATGAAGATGGAGGGCGACACCATGAAGATGCGCGAACTCTCCGGCGGCCTGGACCTGCCCGCGGGCCAGACCGTCGAGCTCAAGCCCGGCGGCTATCACGTGATGATGATGGACCTGAAGGGCCCGCTGGCCAAGGGCGCGAGCGTGCCGATGACGCTGAAGTTCGAGGACGCCAAGGGCGTGAAGACCGCGCTGGACGTAGCGCTGCCGGTGGGCGCGCCCGAAGGTGCCGATGCCGCCGGCCCGGCGCATCAGCACAAGCACTGAGCCTCTTCAAAGCAGCTGGTCGGGCGCCAGCGGGCCGAAGAGCTTGAGCATCAGCCGCAGCATGGCGCTGGCGTCTGGCTCGGTGCGGGTGTCCTTCAGGTCGCTGCCTTCGGGCGCGTGCCACTGCAGCGATCCGTCCACCAGATCGACGTGCCAGGAGCGCTCGCGCATGCCGCGCTCGATCTGCTCCGACGCTGCGCGCGAGAGTTCGTTGCTGCGGATCAGCAGCGCGAGCTCGGTGTTCTGCAGCTGCGAGCGCAGATCGAGGTTCATTGAGCCGACCACCAGCAGCCGGCCATCCATCACCAGCACCTTGGAGTGCAGCATCGCGCGCGATTCACCGGGAGCGCTGTCGCCGACCGAAGAGCCGAAGACATTGCCGAGGCTCGCCTGCTCGCTGCGCAGTTCGTAGAGCTCGACGCCCATCCTGAGCAGTTCCTCGCGATGGCGCGCGTAGCCCACGTGCGCCACCGGGGCGTCGTTCGAGGCCAGCGAGTTGGTCAGCACGCGGATGCGCACGCCCCGCCCGCGGGCTTCGGAAAAAGCCCGCAGCATGTCCTTGCCGGGCACGAAGTAGGGCGAGATGATGACCAGGTCGGTGCGCGCCTGGCCGATCAGCTGCAGGAGGCCCTCGACCACCGTGTCGCCGTTGGCCGCCCGGTCGGAGGCGGCTTCCAGCGACGCCGCACCACGCGAGGTGCCGGCCTTGTCATCGGGCCGGCTGACCACGAGGCCCGGTGCCTTCGCATTGGTGGGATCCGAGTCGGCGGGGATCTTGCCGGGCTTGTCGGCCAGCATCACGGCCGGAGCCCAGACGAAGGTGGCGGTGCGCAGGTCCAGCGGCTTTTCGTCCCAGGCGCGGGCGCGCTGGGCGGCGGTGGGAGGCGCGTTGGGGCGCGGCTCGCCGTCCGGCGGTTTCGGGTTGCCGTTCGCGTCCTGGGCGCGGGCCGATTCCTCGGCCAGTTCCTGATCGGCCTTGCGCGCGCGGTCGCGCATGGCCTGCAGCTCCTCGCGCGTGATCAGCGATTGCACGGGGTAGGCGCGCTCGTTGTTCCAGTAGCTGTCGAAGCTGCGCGAGAGATCCTGCACGATGGGACCGGCCGCCAGCACGTCGACATCGATGAAGTTGGCGTTGGCCGCATTGCCGAAATACGCATCGCCGAGATTGCGCCCGCCCGTGACGGCGAGCACGTTGTCGGCAATGAACAGCTTGTTGTGCATGCGCTGCTGGATGCGCGAGGCGTCGTCGATCGAATTGAGGAAGCGGCTGATGCGGGAATCGCGCGAGCCCGCGATCGGATTGAACAGCCGCATCTCGATATTGGGAATGAAGGCCAGCCCCAGCACCGCCGCGTCGCGGCCGGTAGTGTGGAAGTCGTCGAGCAGCACGCGCACCCGCACGCCGCGCTCGGCAGCTCCCCGCAGGCCGCGCACGAGGCGGCCGGTGCTGGCATCGGCGTGGATGGCGTAGTACTGCAGGTCCAGCGTCTTCTGGGCACCCTCGATCAGTGCCAGCCGGCTGCCGTACGCCGCTTGCGGGCCTCCCATGAGCATGAAGCCGGATTCATAGCGGGCCTTGTCGGCCTGCCGGCGCTGCTGCACCAGGTCGGCCAGCGCGGTGCCGCTGGCTGGCGAGGTGATCGCGGTCGAGATGGGGCGCTCGACGTTCTGCGGCAATTGCGCGCAGCCGCAGAGGAACAGGAGCGCCAGGAACGCGCCGAGCGCGGGAAGCGTGGCGGATCGGCGGCAGAACGCCTGGAAGGAGGAAGGCATGCGGCTTCTCCCGGTGTTGAGATGAGCAGCATGTATAGCCTAGTCGGCGCCTGCCGCGCGTCGGACAGGCGGACGACCGGCATGGGCGTCAGCGCCCGGCGACCAGCTCTTCCTGGCGCTCCAGGGCGGCGAGCAGTTCGTCGTCGATGTTGGCGTGGCGCTCGGCCAGTTCGGTGGCGCGAGAGGCATCGGTGGCGTAGATGGCGCCACCGTCGAGTTCGAGCATCTCGGTAATGCGCTTCTGCTCGGCTTCGAGGGCTTCGATCTGCGCGGGGAGGGCGTCCAGTTCGCGCTGCTCCTTATAAGAGAGCTTCTTGCGGGCGACGGCTGTCCGGGGCGCTGCCGCGGGTTCCGCGGCCGGGGCGGGCGCAGGTGCTGGAGCGGGTGCTGCGGCGAGGCGTTGCTCGGCGATCTCGCGGGCGCGCCTGGACTGGATCAGCCAGTCCTGCACGCTGCCTTCGTACTCGCGCCAGCTGCCGTCGCCTTCGTAGGCAATGGTGCTGGTCACCACGTTGTCGAGGAAGGTCCGGTCGTGGCTCACCAGGAACACCGTGCCGTCGTAATCCTGCAGCAGGGTTTCGAGCAGCTCGAGGGTGTCGATGTCGAGGTCGTTGGTGGGTTCGTCCAGCACCAGCACGTTGGCCGGGCGGGCGAACAGGCGGGCCAGCAGCAGGCGGTTGCGCTCGCCGCCGCTGAGGGAGCGGACCGGGGAGTTGGCGCGTGCCGGCGAGAAGAGGAAGTCCGAGAGGTAACTCTTGACGTGCTTCTTCTGGCTGCCGATCTCGATCCACTCGCTGCCGGGGCTGATGAAGTCTTCCAGCGTGGCGTCGAGGTCGAGCTTGTCGCGCATCTGGTCGAAGTACGCCACCTGCAGGTTGGTGCCGCGGCGGATCTTGCCGGTGTCGGGCTCGAGCTCGCCCAGGATCAGCTTCAGCAGTGTGGTCTTGCCCGCGCCGTTCGGCCCGAGCAGGCCGACCTTGTCGCCGCGCAAGATGGTGCTGCTGAACTTGCGGATGACGGTCTTCTCGCCGAAGGACTTGGTGGCATCGGTGAGCTCGGCCACGATCTTGCCGCTGGACTGACCCGAGGCCACGTCCATGTTGACGCTGCCTTGCACGTTCCGGCGGGCGGCGTGCGTGGCGCGCAGTTCCTGCAGGCGGTTGATGCGGCTCTGGCTGCGGGTGCGGCGTGCTTCGACGCCCTTGCGGATCCAGATCTCTTCCTGCGCCAGGAGCTTGTCGGCCTTGGCGCTGATCACGGCTTCCTGGGCGAGCTGCTCTTCCTTCTGCAGGAGATACTGCTCGAAGTTGCCGGGGTAGGAGCCCAGCTTGCCCCGGTCCAGCTCGACGATGCGGGTAGCGACGCGGTTCAGGAAGCTGCGGTCGTGGGTGACGGTGACGACGCTGCCCTTGAAGTCGATCAGCAACTGCTCGAGCCATTCGATGGAGTCGAGGTCCAGGTGGTTGGTGGGTTCGTCCAATAGAAGCACGTCGGGCGCGGCCACCAGCGCCTGGGCCAGTGCGACGCGCTTGCGGGTGCCGCCGGAGAGCGACCCGACGCGGGCGTCGCGGTCCAGGTGGAGGCGGTGCAGCGTTTCTTCCACGCGCTGCTCCCAGTTCCAGGCGTCGAAGGCTTCGATCTGGGACTGCAGCGCGTCCAGATCGAGGCCGTCCGCACCGGAGAGATAGAGATCGCGAATGGCAATGACGGGGCCCAGGCCCTGGCTGGCTGCGGTGAATACATCCGCGTCCATGTCCAGCAAGGGTTCCTGGGCGACATAAGCCACACGGAGGTTCTGCTGCAACTGGAGAGTGCCGTCGTCGGTCTTCTCCAGGCCGCCCAGTATCTTGAGCAGGGAAGACTTGCCAGCACCGTTGCGGCCGATCAGGCCGATACGCTCCGATTCGAGAAGAGAGAAGTCCGCATGATCCAGCAGCGGGACGTGACCGAACGCGAGCTGGGCGTCGAGGAGTGTGATGAGTGCCATGTGGCGCGGATTATCGGAGGAGCCGATGTCAGGGCCTGGTGGTGGAGGAGGAGGCCGCTCCGTGTGAGGGGCTTGAGGGGCCTTCTTCGAGTTTCTTGCGGGCAGCCTTGCAAGGTCCGAAAACTGTCATATACTCGTGGGCTTCGCTGATGAATACCGCAAGGTGTTCGAGGCAAGCAGTCCTCCCAGGAGTTCTGCTTGCGAGTCGGCAAAGAAAGTCTTCAAAAAGTTTGACTGGTCTTAAAAAACCGGTGCATAATCGAAG